>CAJONF010000143.1 GCA_905236665.1 uncultured Selenomonadaceae bacterium
CCAAGAGACCGTCATTGCCAGACAGAAATTAAACATCCAATCGGGGTGCTTTTTAGTTAAAATATCGTCCAAAAAAATTTGGCTGAATACCGGCGACGCCAGCCCAGGAATTATCATGCCTAGATTCAGCAAAATTATAAAGAGTACCGCCCATTTGTCTTGAGCTAATTTTTTAGCAACATCTTTAAAAATGTTGTAGCGTTCACCTTCAGGCTTAAAATTTTCATTCGGCTCAATGTGCAGAGCCACGCCGGTATAAGACGTACGGAAATCTTCCCATTTGACAGTACGCCGCCCCATAGCCGGATCGTTTAGATAAACGGTGTCGCCCTTAATGCCTTCCAAAACTACAAAATGATTAAATTCCCAGTGAACAATCAATGGGAATTTAGAAACTTCTCTTAAGCGGTCGGGATTCCAGCGGTAACCGTTGGCATTGCAACCGCGATTGCGGGCGGCACGAATTACACAGCTAGCCTTGGAGCCGTCGCGATTGACGCCGCATTCTTGACGCAATTTTTCAAGTGGCAACCACAGCCCGTAATGCGATAAAATCATTGACAGTGATGCCGCGCCGCATTCAGTAGCCTCCATTTGTAAAATAGTCGGTACTTTTATCCGCCGTGTAGGTTTGAAAAAATTCTTTATCGAATTAAATAATTTCATTCCTAACTCCTAACTCCTAACTAATGCGTAATGCTCTTGGTCTTTTCTTATCAACAAACCCATATTTGGAGCAAGTGCGCGAAGTATTGCGCGTAGAGCCCGAATAAAATTTGCCGTCGATATAACCCAAATCAGCTTGCCCGCGAACTTTAAAATATTTAAGTAAAGGAAGTGCAAGCCTATCTTCCGGCGACGCATTTTAGTGAAGCACGTTAGCGCGAGCGTAGCCATTGGCTGAGCTTGTAGAAAACTTTTTCAATCGGTGGCTTGCGTTCAATGATGATAGAACCTGTGCAAAAAGAACCGGCGGTAATTGGTCTGTGTTCGCCGACCTGCGAAGTCCATAGGTAGCCCGATTCGGAATTTTCATCTTTAACCAGATCGAAGGTAACTTCCATTAACGAAGAGTTTTGCGCCTGCAAAATCCACTGCGCGAGTTGAGCATTGCCCAGGTGCTGTTGAATACCCTGCACAGTTATCGGATATTGCGAGACCGTGCGAACTACGCCAATTAAAAATCCAGTCTGCGAGGTGTCCACGCCATTTGGAGCAAGCTGAATCGTCATGCCTGGTTCCACGCGTTTACCTTTATCAAGCGGAATATATAAAAGTCCGGTCAAGTCTTCGCGGTTAAGAGTAATGCGCACGGAGCAAATCGGAGTTCCCGCGCTAATCATTGTGCCGACATCGACCATAACTTCATCGACAATGCCGTCATAATCGCTGTAAATATCTTCTGCTACGTCCTGTTGATAGCGTTTGGCGTCGTATTGATAGGCACGACCCATAGCGTCTCTGTCACTGGAAGCTAGCCCCATGCCGTATTGCGCCATGCGGGTATCAGCAGATTGTGTTGCCTGTTCCATGTGAGCTATCAAGTCGCCTTTTTTAATCGTCATGCCCGGACGAACATACAGATTAGAAATTTTTCCTGTGGCAATGTGTGAAACGTTCATCACGCCCGCCGAATCCATAATTAAACCCATGCCATCAGCTTTGACTGTGAACGCGCCATAAATTGACCAAAGCACAACAGAAAATAAAAGCACCAACACGGCGATTAAAGCAATCCAGCTGACGGGCGTCGTGATTGGCAACATGGTATCTAATTTTTCGGGCGAACGCAGTTTATCCAACGCCTCTTGACTAAAAATTTGACTTTTCTGCGGCGTCAATTCTTATCACCACCTATCAAAGTCACAGTAACTTTCATGCCGGTTTCGAGACCTTCTGCGGCGGAGGTTATAACAGTTTCGCCTTCCTTAAGACCGGAAATAATTTCGATAAATTCGCCGTCGTCCGAGCCGGTTTGAACCGTTCGTCTCTCCAAAGTGTTTTCCGGCGTGACAACAAAAACAGCTTTTCTATTAGAATCAATCATGGCGGTAAGCGGCACGGTTAAAAGTTTTCTTGAACGCGTTGATTTTAAAATTGCGCCGCTATAGGCTTGCTGTTCCAAAAGTCCGACTCGGTTATCAACTTCCCAAACGATTTTTCGCAAGCTTGCCGGTTCATTCAAAGCGGGCATAATTTCGCGCAGGTGTACAGAAAAAGTTTGTTCGTCACCAAGATTGCCCGCCGCGTATTCGGTATCATAAGCCTTGCGAAGAATTTGGCTGTTCGTGAAACTCAATTCTGCCTCGTCGCCGATTGAAAGTCTTTTCGCGTGCTTATCATCAATGGGCATGGAGAAAAATAGCCGCGTGAAATTTCCTACCAATGCAATGGGCGTGCCCGCCGTGACATATGCTCCTTGCTGACGGTAGATAATTAAAATTTCGCCGTCGATTGGAGCAATGACATCTTGCCGCGCAGATTGAACTAAAAGCTGTTCTTTGACGGTCTGCGCCTCTTTTAAAGCCGCTTCTGACGCGAAATAATTTGCCTCTGCCTCATCGAATTTTTCTGCTGACGTAGCGTTACGTTCTTTCAGGCGAGTATAACGGGCATAATTATTTTTAGCATTGGCAAGTTGAGCTTCTGCTCTAGCAATAGAACTTTCTGCTTGCTGAATTTTTAGCGGAATGTCGTCATTTACCAGCGAAAAGAGAATTTGCCCGCGTTGCACATTTGAATTTTTTGAAACGTATATCTGTTCCACGCGCCCATCAATCAACGCTACGGCATCTGCCATTTCCTCGGAATAAAGATTCAGCGTTTCGAGCACTAATCGGGGATGCAATTCGCGAACTTGAGCTTTTGTGCCCTGCAGTGGTATCGTTCTATTTTCCATTCGTTCGACAATTTGACTCTCGCCGGTTTTATTTAGCCACGCGCCATAAGCTATCATTGAAACCGCGAACAGCAATATTATAAACAGCCCGACCATATATAATTTTTTCATTTAAATTATTCGCCCACCTTCAGCGACTTTTTTTGCAGTATAGAACAAGCAAAATACCCTGTCAAACAGATTTTAATTGACACCGGCAAATAAAGATTATAAAATTTTTTGAATTGAAAGGAGCGATTGCTATGAAAGAATTGCCGCGTTTTATAAAAATCGGCGACGACCGCATTAACATTGATGAAATTGTGAGCTACGGGCTTGCCACCGACTGGGACGAGGATGAAGATGAAGAATACCGCTATCTTTATGTCGATACCAAAAAAGATGAAGGGCTTTTCCAATATAATGAAGACGATGTCGACTTTGATCTTGACGAAAAAATTTCCGAGTTGGACGATTTACTCCTGTTTAGATAAATTAATCCCGTTGACTTTCCACGTTGACAAGATTAAAATATCTGTGTAAAAAATTTTTTGGGAGGAAATTTTGATGTCGGTTATTGATGAAATCCTTAAGACTAACGAACAATTCTGCGCGAATTTGCCGGAAGAGTACAAAGCCTATGAGCACGAAGATCACCACGATAGCAAATTGCCGAAAAAACACCTGGCAATCGTTACCTGTATGGACACGCGCCTTGTTAATTTCTTGGAGCCGTGCTTAGGCATTAAACGCGGCGATGCAAAAATTATTAAAACCGTCGGCAACTGCTTAAACGGCGTCTTCGATACCACGGTTCGTAGCTTGCTTGTTTGTATTTATGAACTCGGCGTTCAAGAAGTTGCGATTATCGGGCACCATGAATGCGGCATGGCTAAAACCACGTCAAAAAGTTTGACAAGCGGTATGTTGGAACGTGGCATTGCTCCCGACGCAATTAAAATGGTCGAGAAAGAGCTTATCGAATGGACAGACAGTTTCCAAAAGCCTGAAGAAAATGTCGTCAAAGTCGTTAAGCAACTGCGCGAAAACCCGCTTATCCCTAAAGATGTTAAAATTCATGGGCTGATGTTCCACCCCAGGAGCGGTAAACTCGAACTCCTCGATAAAGACCAATAATTAACTTTGACTTGATTAGTGCAGTAAAAGAAAAAAGCCCCCACGTCATAAGGCGCAGGGGCAAATTTTTTTACCAATCAACTTTTTTTCCGTTACTAGGAATTAGGAATTAGGAACTAGGAACTAGAATGTCCTACTTGCGTTTTTTTGACGCTCCACAGGTAACTTTTCTTTAACTGTTGGAAGCCGCCTTGAAAAATCTTTGAAAAGATTTTAGAAAACGAAAATTGTCGACTTAAAGACCAGTTTTGATTTTAAGCTGTTTACCGTCGTTCAGAATGGTTAAAATGCCCATTTTTCCATAAATCGCGTCGCGAATCGCCTTGCTTAGAGCATTGCGGGCTTGAACCATAGAAACTTCGCGAGAATCGATAATAATTGAGTATTCGCCGCCGGAAATATCGCCTGTAGAGATTGTACCGTTGCCAATAGAATTATTTTCACGCGGAATAATCCAATTCGCGGCATTTCTGAAGGGATTAAAAGAAATCTCCGGTTTAGTAGAAGCAGAAGTTCCGCTACCCATTCCCACGCCGACAATCTGTAAAGTTTCAACGTCAACAAAGCGAACAGTTACATTAGCAGTGACGGTGTACTTAGATGCGCCGACATTAGACACCAAAGTATCGACATGAAGTCCGCTTTCTTTAACAGTCATTCCTGTAAGTGAGCCGACGAGAATATATTCAGCTGATAAAAATTTTCCGAGCTGTGGAGCGGTTGCAGGGTCGAACAATCCGGAACGATTTATGCTGTGCATACGAGCAACGGCAACCATTTGTTCATAATCGATTAAGTCAAACCAATTAGATAAAGAAAGTTGTACAATCGCGTATTCAGTCGCGCTGGAGTAATCATAGTCGCGAAAACCTTTGCTCATAATCGCTTTATTAGAAAATTCCGCTACAGCAATGCGCGGATGGTTTTTAATCGGTGTAGCGGCATTGCAAGTCGCAAAACCGAAAACAATCAGCAAAAAAACAGAAAAGAATTTTTTCATGATATCACCTCACGGAAATATTTAGCGTTACGCTAGAAAAATCGGTCATCTGCAAAGAAAAATCATCGCCCACCGCCTGTTGCATAGCACGGTAGAGATTTTGCGGAGTTAAATCTGTCCCAACGTCAATAACACCTTGCCCGCCGCTAAAATTTCTGACGTAAACATTATTAACGCCCTGTGTTTGATGTAAAATTTCTTCTAAAGCCAGAATTTTATCCGCATCGCTCGCTGAAACGAAAATTTTCACGCTTGAGAAAACTTTTGACGCTTCGCGGCTAAGAATTTTTCTAACTTGTTCAGCAGAATCCGCCGCCATTAAATTTACAGCCTGTTGAGAAACTTCATTACCGGTAGCGTCCATGCCGTCGCCGCGAGCTTGAAATTCGCCGATAATTTCATCCGTAGCGGTCTTTTTTATTTTACAATCGAGCGTGGAATTCGAACGGCTTAAGCCGGTATCGAGCAATTTAAAATCATCATCGCCGATATTGCGCCAATTTGGCAATTTAATATCGCGTGCCTTTTCCACAGACAGTTTCCCGACTATTACAAAGTCAACATCGCCGGAATTATCGACTACATGAGTAAAACCGCGTTTAATCAGAGCTTCGCGAATAGCTGAGGCGCACATTTCGGGATATTTTTGCAAAACTTCGCCGCTGTCACCATAATTTTCCATTTTCACCGAGATTCGCGGATCATTCAGGTTCATGACGAGTTCAATATCTTTCATCAGCGCGGAATCGGGTTCATCTTCGACATTTACACGCGCAGTCACGGTGATAACTCCGCCGCTAGAATTTTTTTTAAGAACTTCACAGCTTGTGACGTATCCAGCACTTCTAGCTTGCACAGTTTCATAAACTAATTCAAAATCAATGCTCATGGCTTCACTTTTTATGCGTGTGCCGATAACTTCTTCAACTGCGGCGCGTTTAGCGTCTTTAATCGCGGCGGATTCGCTGATTCCACTGCCCTGCACCGTGACAATCTGCGCGTCAGCGGTAGAATTTATAAAAAAAAGCGCGGCAGTCATTAAAAAAATTTTTTTCCAATTCATAAACAAACCGTTACTGAGAACTTACAAAAAGTTATAAAAACCTTTATGTCCCATTCCTGCTTCGCCGCGTCCGCTTTTGCCGAGGCTACTCGC
>CAJONF010000144.1 GCA_905236665.1 uncultured Selenomonadaceae bacterium
AGGTCCAAAAAGTCTACAAATCCCAGGGCGTCGAAATCAACGACAAACACATTGAAGTTATGGTTCGCCAGATGCTTCATAAAGTCAAAATTGAGGACAGCGGCTCTACGGAGTTTTTGCCGGGTGAACTGGTCGAAATGAACGTTTTCGAGTCGGTGAATACCAAAGCGATTGAGGAGAATCGCGCTCCCGCCGTGGCTAAACCTATTCTCCTTGGCATAACTAAAGCTTCGCTGGCTACTGATTCTTTCCTTAGCGCGGCAAGTTTCCAAGAGACTACAAGAGTTTTGACCGACGCGGCTATTAAAGGCAAAATTGATCCGCTCATCGGGCTGAAAGAAAATGTCATAATCGGCAAGCTGATACCTGCTGGCACGGGTATGGCTCGTTATCGTGACTTAACCGTAATAGATAAGGAAGCCGAAAAAGAATAATTGACCGAAAAAAAATTTAACCCCACTCGAAATTGAGCGGGGCTTTTTTTTTGCATATTGTCGAAGGAAAATTTATCTAATGGAAACGTCGCCGGCGTAAACAGTTCGCAAGCCGTCAACAGTATCAACGACAAGTGCGCCGTCTTCGTTCAAGTCAACAGCCTTTCCTGTGAAATTTTCACCGTCGCCTGCCGAAATGACGCGAATATTTTTGCCAAGCGTGACATTGTACTTTTTCCAGCGATTTAAAACGTCATCAAAGCCATTTTCGCTGACCTGCAGATAAAGTTTGTCGAATTCTTCTAAAACAGCGCGAAAAAATTTCACGCGGGAAATATTTTCACCTTTAATTTCGGATAGCGACGCGGCAATATCGCGCAAATCTTCGGGGAATTCTTCGCGGGAAATATTAACGTTAATTCCCACGCCGATAACCAGATAAGTTATTTTTCCCAGTTCGCCGGTTATTTCCGTTAAAATTCCTACAATTTTTCTGCCGTCGAAGAGAATATCATTGGGCCATTTTATTTCGGGCTTGAGATTGAAACGGTCCATAGCTTCGGCTACGGCGACCGCCGCCATTAATGTACATTTCGGCGCGTCTTTTGGCAAAAAATTCGGGCGCAGAATAACTGAAAACCAAATTCCTTTGCCACGCGGCGAATAAAATTTTCTTTCAAGCCGACCTTTGCCAAAAGTTTGTTCTTCCGCCACGACAATAGTACCGTCCATTGCGCCGTGATAAGCCAGAGCCTTTGCAACGCGGTTAGTTGAATCAACAGAAGGATGATAATGCATATCCACGCCGACAATTTTTGTTTTAAGCCCGATTTGAATTTCGCTGGGCAACAAAAGGTCGGGAGCGTCTTTGAGTTTGTAACCGCGTCGTTCGCTGCTTATAATTTCGTAGCCGTTTTCGCGGAGTTTCTGAATATGTTTCCAGACAGCGGTTCGAGAAATTCCCAAATCTCCCGCGATGCTCTCGCCAGAGATAAAATTTTCGCCCGCATTCTTTAACATCTCAACAATCGTCTTTCGCATATTCTTTCACCTCATGGCTATTACTTTTTTGTTTTATATTTTAAAAATTTATCGCTTTAAGGCTAGCTTGTCAATGAAATTTTGCTAAAATATTTTATGTACTTAAAGCAATGCAAAAAAATCCTTGATAATGGCGGTCTTTTCTGCTAATCTGCTACTTGCAGTTAAATTATTTCTTAGGAGGAAATTACCATGGCTGAAATTAAAATAGTCGAAACAAAAAAACTTAAAAACAAACCGGACGTTTCCAAAATCGGATTCGGCACGCATTTTACTGATTATATGTTCGTCATGGATTATGACGCCGCGCAGGGCTGGCATGACGCCCGAATTGTTCCACACGAAAAAATTTTGCTTGACCCGGCAAACGCCACGCTTCATTATGGGCAGGCGATCTTTGAAGGGCTCAAGGCTTATCGTCAAGGAAATAAAGCCGTCGTTTTCCGCGCAAAAGATCATCTTCAACGCCTTAACCGTTCCGCGCAGATTCTCGACATTCCGGAAATTCCCTTCGACGTGGCGCATGAAGGACTTTTAAAACTCGTTGACATTGATAAAGATTGGATTCCAAAAGAAAAAGGGCAAAGTCTTTACATTCGCCCGTTTGTTTTTGCCACCGACGAAGTTTTAGGCGTCAGTGTCAGCAAAAAATATAAATTTATGATAATCATGTCGCCCGTTGCCGCCTATTATGCGCACGGATTCGCGCCCGTGAAAATTTTAGTGGAAGATAAATACGTCCGCGCAGTTCGTGGCGGTCTTGGTGCGGCAAAAACTCCTGCGAATTACGCGGCAAGTCTTCATGCGGGACTTGTTGCTCACGAAATCGGCTTTGACCAGGTTCTTTGGCTTGACGGCGTGGAACGCAAATACATTGAAGAAGTCGGCTCGATGAATATTCTCTTTAAAATTAATGGCGAAATTGTCAGCCCGTCACCACAGATTCAAACTTCGATTTTGGACGGAATTACGCGCCGCACGGTTAATCAAGTTGCAAAATCTTGGGGAGTTCCGGTTGTTGAGCGCAGAATTTCTATTGACGAAATTATTGCCGCGCATGAAGACGGTCGCTTGGAAGAAGTTTTCGGCTCCGGTACAGCGGCTGTTATTTCTCCGGTCGGCGTTCTGCGTTATAAGGAAAAAGATTACGTTATCGGCAATGGAAAAATCGGCGAATTCGCGCAGAAAATGTACGATTTTATAGAAGGTTTACACGTCGGCGAAGTTAAAGATACTTTTGGTTTTATTGAAGTCGTCGGCGAATATTAATCTTGTAAATATTTAAAGCGTTGCAAAAAAAAATTCCCCTTCGATTTGAGGGGGGGATTTTTTTTTATGGTTGATAAAATTTTTCTGACTCAATGACAAGTTGGCGGATAATTTCCTTGGCGGGTAAAATTTCTTTGATTCGTGGCATATATTCGCCGGTAAAGACCAAACCCGTTTCCAAATCGCCCTGCTGTGCTCTTGTGAGTGCTCGAACTATGCAGAAATTGTGCTTGCAAGCTTTAAGGCACGAATCGCAAATTTTTGGTGGGACGTTGCCTTCCATTACGCGCTTTGAAAATGGCGTTCGCACTGCGCGACCTGGTAAGCCAACCGGACTGTGAATCACGACGACATCTTCCGGTTGAGATTTTAGATAATATTCTTTTAAACTGGGTGCACCGTTTGATTCTAAGCTTGCCGCAAAACGCGAACCCATTTGCACGCCGTTTGCACCCATTTTTAAAAAATCGACGATATCTTTGCCGGTTAGGACGCCGCCCGCCGCGATGACGGGGATTTTTACAGCTACGCGAATAGGCTCAATCAGTTCACGGACGGAAATATCTGTGCCCAAATGTCCGCCAGCCTCTTTACCTTCCACGACCACTGCCGCCGCGCCGAGTTTCTGTGAAATTTTTGCCAGCTTGACAGATGAAACAATCGGGACTATCGGCGTGCCGGATTCCCTGCCCAGTCCGAAAATATCGCGTGAAAATCCCGCGCCCGCAACGATTAGATCTATGCCCGCGTCCATTGCCGTATGAACAATTCCCGCGAAATCACTTGCCGCGACCATTATATTTATCCCGATTATTCCGTCGGTCAATGAGCGTGCTAATTTTATTTCGTAGCGCAATTCTTCATGAGCCATGCCCGACGCCGCGATAAGCCCGATGCCGCCTTCGTTGGCAACCGCCGCTGCCAGCCGCGCCGTTGACAGGCGAATTGCCATGCCGCCCTGCACGATTGGGATTTTTGCTGTCTTGTTGCCTATTTTCAGTTCCGGTAGTTTCAAGAACAATCCTCCTAAGGGAAAAGGGACAAGG
>CAJONF010000145.1 GCA_905236665.1 uncultured Selenomonadaceae bacterium
CGAAAAATCCATAGCTGAACCTATCTTATAATTCAATATCATTTTCTGTCTTTATTTTTGAGTTCTGTCCAATCAACGGGGAATTTTTTTTATCTAATTGTAACGAGCGTCGCTCCGGTGCCGCCTTCATCTTGATCAGCGAATTGGAAATTGGCAACCGAATTATTGCCGCGCAGATAATCATGAACGCCCTTTCTTAATGCGCCGGTGCCCTTGCCGTGAATAATCAAAATCTGTTTCAGCCCTGAAAGTTGTGCATCATCGATAAATTTACCGCAAATTTGCTCCGCCTCGTCAACCGTCATGCCGCGAATGTCCAAACTGCGCGTAATATTGGCAGTTTTTTGCAAAAGTCCGAGCGAACCGCGATTTTGATTGGAATTTGTGGAAAAATTATTCTGCGCGGCGTGACTTACGAATCTGCAGGCTGAAATTTTAACATTTGTGCGCATTGCGCCTATTTGAACGCTTAAGTTTTCGTTTTCGATAGCAAGAATCGTGCCCTTTTGGTCGAGCGGCTTGATATAAACCGTGTCGCCGATGGCAAGATTTTTCTTATCAATGCGCGTGCCGACGTATTTATCGGCGATAATGCCCGTTGCCGAATCAATTTCAGCCTCGCGGAGCTTATCTCTGGCTTGTTGAATGACTTGTTGACGCCTTTTTACGCCCGAATCGTCGAATTGTTCTTTAAGAGCGGCAATAATCTCTTCAGCCTCGCGTTTGGTCTCGCGAACCATTGCGGCAGACTTTTCTTTAGCTTTTTTAATGATTTCGCCCTTAGTTTTAGCAATTTCGTCGCGCATCTCGGCAATTTTTTTCTCATTTTTAGCGATTTGCTGTTGCCGCTCAAAAATTTCGGCGTTGCGTTGCTCAAAAATCATGCGTTGGCTTTCCAATTCGGAAATAATCTTCTCAAAATTGGCGTGATCGGCAGTTATCAGCTGTTTTGCGCGAAGAATCAAACTTTGCGGCAATCCGAGCCGTTTACTGATAGAAAAAGCGTTACTTGCGCCCGGAATGCCGATTAAAAGGCGATAAGTCGGGCGTAAAGTTTCCGCGTCGAACTCAACGCTGGCATTTTCTATTCCGTCCGTCGAATAAGCAAAGGTTTTTAGTTCGGAATAATGCGTTGTGGCGATGGTAGCGGCTCCGATTTGCAAAAGACGTTCCAAAATCGACATGGCAAGGGCGGCACCTTCATCAGGGTCGGTACCTGCGCCTATTTCGTCGAGTAAAACCAAATCATTTGCAGTAACTTCGTCGAGAATTGCAACTATTTTCTTCATATGCGCGGAAAAAGTCGATAAACTCTGCTCAATGGATTGTTCGTCGCCAATATCGGCAAAAATATTAGTAAAAACGGCGATTTTGGAGCCGAAAGCCGCGGGAATGTATAAACCTGCCTGCGTCATGAGAGCCAAAAGCCCTAAAGTTTTCATGGAAACGGTTTTTCCGCCTGTGTTCGGTCCTGTAACCAAAAGCATGGAAAAATTTTCGCCGAGTTGAATATCAATGGGAATTACGGCGTTAGAATCGATTAAAGGGTGTCTTGCGGCTTTTAAATCGACAAAATTATCAAGAATCGGTTCGGTAGCGTTTAAATCGCGAGCTAATTTAGCTTTGGCGAAGACCAAATCAATTTCGGCAAGGATTTTTATGTTATTTGTGAGTTCGTCGAGATTTTTTCTGACAGAATCGCTTAAAATGCGCAGAATCCTATTGATTTCGTGCCGTTCTGCGGCTTCAAGCTCTTTAATGGAGTTATTTAGGTTTACAACGCTGATAGGTTCGATAAAAACGGTCGCTCCTGTGGCTGATTGGTCGTGAACAATGCCTTGAAACTGCGATTTGTACTCTAATTTGACAGGCAAAACGTATCTATCGCCGCGCATGGTGACAATCGCGTCTTGGAAGAATTTTTGTTTGCTTGAATCGTGCAGAATAGAAAAAATTTCGGATTTAACTTTGTTTTGAGCTGTTCGGAGGTCTTTTCTTATTTTTTGGAGTTCCGCACTTGCCGAATCGCGAATATTTCCGTGATCATCGACGGAATTATCGAGTTGGCGTTCCAAATTACCGAGAATTTCGAGTTGAGCGGCTTGAAATTTCAATTTAGGGGCGGCGATTTCGATTTCCTTAAAAAATTTTTTAACATTGCGCATGGTGTACATAGTGGAGAGCAAATTAAGCAATTCATCGGCGTCGGCAACACTTCCGAGCCGAATTTTTTTTAAAGTATCTCTAACATCGCGAAAACCGCCGAGCGGGGGCGAATTTAGGGCGAAAATCTTAACGGCTTCGGTTGTAAGCGATAAATTTTCCTTAATGGTGTTAAAATCGTCGCTTGGCTGAAGATTTTCGGCGAGTTCCTTGCCAAAATTGCTTGTGGCGCAATCGCGGAGCTTAAAAATAATTTTATCGAACTCCAGCGTTTTAAAAGAGTTTTTAATCATTATTCTTACCTAAACCGTGGAAAAGTTTTTTACAAAATTTCAGATATTCTTGCCAGAAGGAAACGAAGTGCTTGCCGTAAGAAAGTCCTTGCTCCTCAATCGCCGCGATTAAAGATTTATCGTATTTGAGCGTTAAGAGCAAGTGTGGAAGTTTTTCCGGCTTAATTTCGGCGAGCAAATCTTCCCAATGTCTTTCTTCGTAAAGAAAAGTTTCATCGGCTTGAAAATTTTTATCTGCGTTTAGTTGCTCCAAGACTTTCATTGATTCGGGGGCGCACATGACACGGATTGACGCGAAATTTTTTGTCGGCAGATATTGCGAGATAAACCTTTTGTGCATATCGCGCAGAAGCCGCCTTTGTGCTACCGTCTCCAAACCATTTTCAAGCGGTATTTGATAATCTTTGTTGTCCATTTTGTCGCGGAGCGGGCTTAAATCATAACCTGCGCGCCTAAAAATTTTTAAGTAAGCGTCCGCGCTGTATTTCGGCCAGCCATGGCAACCGAACGGAATTTTATTTCCTATTCGCCGCAAAAACCGGTCGGGGAAAAAATCTACAGCGAAACAAACAGCAACTTTGATCGGCGCGGTGTGAAAATTTATTCCCGAATCTGCGCCGCAATAACCAAAGAAACCGTCCTCAAAAAAATTATCGAGAACATAATTCCAACCAGGAAAATTGGCAACTTCGGTTAAAAGCTGATGACACGCCTTGACTTTGCGCAGGGAAAAGCCGCCATTGCCAACACGCGGAGTTTTGCTATCTTTCGTTAGACCGTACCACGAATGATACGCCACAGGAGCACCGATATAATCATAACCCAGCGAACAAAAATATTCGAGCGCGTCATAAAAAACAAACGCGTCAAGCTGATAAATTAAAATGTAGTCGAAATCAAGAAATGTCTCATAAAATTCCGGCGACAACATTAAAACATTGTAATCTTTGATACTTTGGAAATATTTCTGTGGAAAGGCGGCAACCATATCGCCCTGTTGAAAGTAAGAAAAATTTTTTTCTTCCGGCGTGACGAAAACTAGCGGATATTTTCCTAGAACTTCTCTGCACTGCGCGAGCGAAATTTTTTCAAAGTCGTTGAGTTTATCTTTGTAAGCAGGAATAACCACGGCAACTTTTGGCGACAAAATTTTCACCTCTTCACGCATTGATAGAGCGCGTTTTGTGTAGCAAACTCATTTTCATATCGTAATAATCGGGTGTCATGTCGAGATAGTGACGGTGCGGATTTTCAAAACGCTGTTCTTCCTGCCAAATTTCGTTCGCCAGCTGATTTTTGACATAATCGCGAATTTCATGCAGGTTCGGCAAAGTTACCACGCGTTTTCCGTCCTTGACATAGAGCCGCGACAATTTTTTAGCAGTGCAATTTTCAAAGCGGCGATTTTTCCACGGCTTAACGGGGTCAACGTAACGATAGGGATTTTTCATATCGACAGGCTCATTAAACAGCGCGATCATATCGGCAACGGCTTGCCCGTTATCGTTGTAAACGCGATAAATATCCTTCAAGCCGGGGTTCGTGATTTTTTCGATATTCTCGCTGACTTTGATTCGCGGAACAAATTTACCGTCCTCTTCCACAGCAACAATTTTATAAACTGCGCCGAAAACCGGTTCAGATTTTGCAGTTATTAATCTTTCACCGACGCCAAAACTGTCAAGTGCCGCGCCCTGGTTTATAAGAGAAGTTATCGTGAATTCGTCCAAGCTGTTTGAAGCGATAATTCGGCAGTCATTCAAGCCCGCGTCGTCAAGCATTTTACGAATTTTTTTAGAAAGATAAGCCAAGTCGCCCGAATCAATGCGCACACCTTTTAAGCGTTTACCTTGCGGCTCCAAAATTTCTTTAGCAACGCGAATTGCGTTTGGTATACCGCTGTGCACAACATCATAAGTATCAACAAGCAAAGTCGTGGAGTCGGGATAAACTTCCGCATATTTTTTAAAAGCCTCGAACTCGTCGCGGAAATACATAACCCAGCTATGCGCCATGGTGCCGTTTACGGGAATGTTAAATAATTGACCTGCGCTAACAGTAGCAGTACCGTTCACGCCGCCGATAAATGCCGCACGCGCTCCATAAGTTGCCGCGTCCATGTTGTGAGCGCGTCTGGCTCCGAAATCAGAAACGAAACGACCTTCCGCCGCCCGAACAATTCGCCGCGCTTTTGTAGCTATCAATGACTGGTGATTTATCTGCGCTAAAATCGCCGTTTCGACCAACTGAGCGTCAATCAAATTCGCAACAACTGTAATGCATGGCTCGTTCGGATACATAATCGTACCTTCAGGGAAGGCGTAAATGTCGCCGCGGAAATGAAAATCTTTTAAGCTTTCCAAAAAATCTTCGCTGAAAATTTTCTGTTCGCGCAGATAGTCAATATCCTTCGCGCTGAACTGCATATTTTCTACGTATTCAATGACTTGTTCAAGTCCAGCAAAGATAGCAAAGCCGCCGGCATCGGGGTTGCGGCGATAAAAAACATCAAACGCCACGCGAGTATCTTCGCCGCCTTGAACAAAATAGCCGTTCGCCATCGTCATCTCGTAAAAATCCATCATCATAGAAATATTTCTTTTATCAAACTGCGACATGAGAAAAACTCCTTTGTAAGCAATAAAAAAAATATACAAGCTTCAAGAAAATTCTTGCTTGTATAATAATCAATCGCCATTTGAAAGTAAAGTTGAAATTTTTATGATTCATGTAAATTCGCTACTGACCACTCGCCAACAATTCAAATCGCTTCCAATCGCGTATAAAAATCTTCGACAAAAGTTTTAGTGGCGGTGAGTTTGTTGACGGAAATTTTTTCTACTAATGACGCAAGCCGCGCCCGATTTTTTGCAAACGCCACGGCTTTTTTTATGTAAGCGTGAACATCGTAAACAATCAACTCGTCAAGGTCGGCAATGTGTAAAATATCTGCGCCGGTGCGTCGGCTGGCAAGTTCGCCGCAAAAATTCAACACCGGAACACCCATATACAACGCCAAAGCCGTCATGAAGCCGCCGGAATATGGGAAGGTGTCCAAAATTAAATCAATCTCGCTGTAATCGTTGTAAAAATTATCCGCGCCGCGTCGAACTTCAAAATTTTTAATCCCGAAATTTTTTAGCCGTTCAATCAAAACTTTTTGTCGGCTGGCAAGCGGCGTCGTATCACGAAAAATAATTTTAGCGTCTGGTAAAACATCGAGGATTTTTTTCACGGCGGATAAATAGTCGTCGCTGAGCTTCATAAAATTATTCAAACTTCCGAACGTAAAATTTTTGTGCGGAAGTTTTTTTACGCGAATCATTTTGTCATTAGGTTTGAACGCGAACGCATTTTTGAGCGTAAAAATCTTTTCGGTGAAAGTTTCATCGTGCGCCGTCAAGAAATCATCGCCGATAAAATAATCGATAAAATCCGCGCCCGTCGAATCAAAATATCCTATGCCGCAAATTTGCACCCGCGCAGGTCTATACGCCGCGATTTGCAACGTTGAGCCGCCTTCAGTATGTCCGCCCAAATCGATTAGAATATCCGCGCCCACGTTGTAAATTTTTTCAGCCGCCTCAAAAAAACTCGTCTCTGAAATGTCAAAATAGCCGTCGACATTGCGGCGAATCTTTTTAGTAAAAAAATCTTCCTCCGCATTTAAACTCCAAGCCGTCACGGAAAATTTTTCGCGATCATAATCGGTTAAAAGCGGCTCATAAAATCTCGCGGCAGATGATTCGCAAAAATTCGGCGATATAAACGCTACAGATATTTTTTCGGCAGATTTTTTTATCGGCGGTAAAGTTTCTGCGTCCCGATACAACGAATTGTAAATTTTCAGCTCATTTATCAGCGTCGGGGCGTCCAGTTGCGGCAGATAATGCAATGCAAATAAATAATTCGAAAAATGCGCCCGCTGACTTCGCAAAAATTTGTCGGTGCACGCCGCGTTGAAGTAGGCTTGCGCGGCTCCCTCGGCATTACACAGGTCATGGAATGCCGCGCCTATTAATTCATGAACCCGCCACACGTCCCTTGTCGCCGGCAAAATTTTTTTCAATCGTTCCAAAGCTTCAAGCGGCTTGCCTGTTTCCAAAAGTTTTCGTGCTAATTCCATTTTTTCAATCCCTAAATTTTATAACCGGTGCCGTGTAATTAAAGTCGACGTATTCCACGGGCTTATTATTTGTTTCCATGTTGTTAAGAAAATCTTCAGTGAGATGAGCTTTTTCGTCCAAGCGTTCCAATTTGCCAATACGAATTTGCACAGGCTGATCGGTCAAGCTGTACATTACTATATAATCTTTTTCGACAATAGAAATTTCCGACAGCTGATTGAGCGTGTCTTCGTTAAGGAGTTGCAGGAAGTCCAAAATTTTTTTAACAATCTCGTCGTCAATCTTATCGCCGATATACAAATCGCGAACAGCCGCGCCGGTTATCATCGGGATTTGCATTTCCTTTAAATTTTTGTAGCTGTCCAAAACTATTCCGCCGTGATCCAAGTCAAGATAGCCGTAATCGCATTTAATCGTAGCTAGCGGTCGCCGTTCCTTAATCGTAATTTCTAGCGTGTGCGGCAAATGTCGTCGAACTGTAACTTCCTCAATCCGCAAATCTTTTGACAGGCGGCTTTGCACAACGTCTGTTTCCAATTTAAAGAGCGGCTCGCCCATATAAATATTCCCCACGCGCAGAATATCTTCTTGTGTTAAATATTTCGCGCCGTTCAATTTAATTTCGCCGAGCGTGAAGAACGGCACGTAAACAAAGAAACCCAATACCGCCGCGCTCACAATGAGAAAAATTATTCCCCTGAAAATTCGCCCGAAAGTTCTCCGCCGCCTTATCACTGCCATAACCTCACCCCTTTGCAAAAATTTTTTATTTGTCGCCAGCCATTGCATAATTCGATTGCGGCTCGTCTTCAATCCAAATTTTTATCGCATCTTCCTTTAAAATTCCGCCGCCGTCAAAATTTTTTCGCACAGGTCGGGAAAGTCTATACCTGCAGCCCGTGCCGCGTCGGGTACCAGCGAAGTCTCTGTCATTCCTGGCACGGAATTAACTTCAATAACGTAAGGAATATTTTCTTCGGACAACATTAAATCCACGCGAGCCACGCCGGCGCATTTGCAAATTTTAAACGCGGCGATAGCCAAATTTTTAATTTCGGCTGTCAAATCGTCGGGGATTTGCGCTGGGACAATGTGAGTTGACATTCCCTTAGTGTATTTAGTTTGATAATCATAGCGACCGGTCGTCGTAGTAATTTCGATAACGGGCAAAGCCTCGGCGTCGTCCTCATTGCCGAAAACAGCTATGGTCATTTCGCGCCCTTTTATAAATTCCTCAACCAAAATTTCATCGCCAAAAGCAAACGCATTGTCAATCGCTTCGTCAATGTCCAAAGCATTTTCTACAATCGTTACGCCGATACTTGAACCCTGCGCGGCGGATTTAATCACCACGGGTAAACCGAAATTTTTTAAAATCTCGTCGGCAAGTTCTTTCCTGCGATCAATTTCGCGGTAGACAACAAATTTTGGCGTAGAAATCTGCGCGGAGTTAAGAAAATGTTTCGTGGCGACTTTGTCCATGGTAATGGCGGCTGCCAATACGCCTGAACCTGTATAGGGAATTTTCAGCATATCAAGCGTCCCTTGAATCAAACCGTCCTCGCCATAGCGACCATGCACCGCATTAAAGACGATTGAACAATTTTTTTCGCGAATGGTGGCGGCGAAGGTCTGCGGATTGAGTTCGAGTAATTCCACGTTGTAATTTTTAGATTTAAGAGCGTCGGCAACAGCTTTACCTGTGCGCCTAGAAACTTCCGCCTCTGTAGAAGGACCACCACATACGACGATAATTTTTTTCTTGCGATCTTCCTTAAGCAGTTCCAAAAGTTCTTCGCCGGTTTTATAAATATCGCCTGCACCCATAGTGATAACCAAATCGCCGGGGGCAAGCTGATCTTTAATGGCGGCGGCAATATCTTCGCGGCGGGGAATGTAGCTGACGGCTTGATTAGTCGTGCGCAAAACTTCATGCAGAATTGATTCGCCGCTAACACCGGAAATTTTTTCTTCGCCGGCAGAATAAACGTCCGTCAAAATTAAATGATCGGCATCGCGGAAGGCATTGCCAAATTCTTTTAACAAAAGTTGCGTGCGAGAATATCTGTGCGGTTGAAAAATGCAAACGACTTTGTTAGGTTTAGTCTCGCGGGCGGCTTTTAATGTGGCGGCAATTTCTGTCGGGTGATGTGCGTAATCGTCAACAACAAAAATATTTCTGACGCGCCCTTTATTTTGAAAACGTCTTTTCGCGCCGTGGAATGTGCTCAAACCCTCGGCAATCTTCGTGAAACTCACACCGACTTTCATAGCCGTAGCAATCGTCGCCAGCGCGTTTAGGACATTATGCCGCCCGTAAATCGCCAGCTGAATTTTGCCTAAAATTTTTTC
>CAJONF010000146.1 GCA_905236665.1 uncultured Selenomonadaceae bacterium
AGCGCAATCTCAACCGCAACAGCAGAAACAACAACCTAAAGCGCAATCTCAATCTCAACAACAAGATAGGCAGGAAAAAGAAACTCGCGGGCGTGGCAAGCAGGATAAATCCGAGGCGCGGCAAGATAGACAGGAGCGTCAGGAAAAACAAGATACTCGCGGCGAACGTGGCGACCGCCAATCTAAAAATCGCCAGCGCGAAGACGCTAAAAATAATCGTCAGCGCAACCGCAACCGTCAACCTGCCAACGCTAAAGAAGCGGCTAAAACTCAAGCGGCACAATCTGGCGACAATAAACCGCGTCCGCCAAAACCCGCTCGCAAAAAAAATCGTCAGCAACCCCAGCCCGTCCATAAAGCAGAAATTGCACGTCCGACGCATATCAAAATTGGTGAGAGCATTGCCGTTAAAGATTTGGCAAGCAAGATGAGTTGCACAGCGGCGGAAGTCATTAAAAAACTTTTGCTTATGGGCGTCGTTGCCACGATTAATCAGGAGATTGACTTCACAACAGCTGCGCTTGTTGCCGATGCATTCGGTGTCACTGCTGAAGAACTGCCGCCGGAAGTCGACCCGACGCTTATTCCCGAAATTGAGGACGACCCCGCCACGTTAAAAATCCGTCCACCCGTCGTCACAGTTATGGGACACGTTGATCACGGCAAAACTTCACTGCTTGACGTTATCAGAAAAACTCACGTCACGTCCACGGAAGCCGGCGGCATCACTCAACATATCGGCGCGTATCAAGTCATTTGCAACGATAGAAAAATTGTCTTCCTTGACACGCCAGGTCACGAAGCTTTTACAGCAATGCGTGCACGCGGTGCGCAAGTCACAGATATTGCAATTCTTGTAGTCGCGGCTGATGATGGAGTTATGCCACAAACCGTCGAGGCTATTAACCACGCTAAGGCGGCGGGTGTCCCGATTATCGTTGCCATTAACAAAATCGACAAGCCAGGTGCAAATTCAATGCGCGTCAAGCAGGAACTCATGGAGCACGAACTTGTTACCCGCGAATTCGGCGGCAATACCACAATGGTTGAAGTTTCTGCAAAGAAAAATATCGGCATTAATGATTTGCTAGAAGAAATTTTGTTTGAAGCGGACGTTCAAGAGTTCAAAGCCAATCCCAATCGCGAAGCACGCGGCGTAATCATTGAGGCTCAACTTGATAAAGGGCGCGGTCCCGTAGCTACAGTTCTTGTTCAAAGTGGCACGCTCAGAATCGGTGATTCGATTGTTGCGGGCACAACTTATGGTAAAGTTCGCGCAATGATGAACGAACGCGGCGATAATCTTAAAAAAGCAGGTCCCAGCGTTCCGGTTGAAGTTTTGGGCTTAAACGATGTTCCGGCGGCGGGCGATATTCTTGCCGCGCTTGACGAAAAACTTGTTAAGTCAATCGCTGAACATAGAATCGAACGTCAGCGCAATGAGCTGATTAAATCTAAAAAAGTTTCGCTGGACGATCTGTTCAATCAAATTCAAGCCGGCTCGCTGAAAGATTTAAATATCGTCGTCAAAGCGGACGTGCAAGGTTCGGTTGAAGCTCTGTCAAGTTCGCTCCTTGCCCTTAACAAAAATGATGAAGTTCGCGTAAATATCGTTCATTCGGGCGTTGGCGCAGTCACAGAAAACGACGTTATGCTTGCCTCTTCATCAAACGCGCTGATTATCGGATTCAACGTGCGCCCCGACAACAATGCTAGAAAAGCCGCCGCCACTGAAAATGTTGACATAAGACCTTATCGCGTTATCTACGATGCAATTCACGATGTACAGGCGGCGATGAGCGGTCTCCTTGCTCCGAAATATAAGGAAGTTATTCAAGGACGCGTAGAAATTCGTAAGGTCATGAAATTTTCAAAGGCTCTTGTTGCGGGTTCATATGTTTTGGAAGGAAAAATTTTTAACAACAGCAAAATTCGTATCCTGCGCGACAATATAGAAATTTTTGACGGCGCGATTGATTCGTTGCGCCGCTTTAAAGACGAAGTTAAAGAAGTTGCCGCCGGTTATGAATGTGGCATTTCGATCGTCGATTATCGCGACTTCAGAGAAGGCGACATTATCGAAGCGTATAAAATGGAGGAGATTGAAACTTCAATCGAAGACGTTAACAGGGATTAGCTTTAAAGGAAGTGAAATTCTTTGATTACATTTATAATCGGCTTAATAATTTTAATCGTTGGCGCGGCTGTTTATGGCTCATTTTGCGAACGCATGATGAAACCGAACACCAATGCTAAAACTCCCGCGATAAAACTGCGCGATGGCGTGGACTATGTGCCGATGAATAAATACAAAAACTGTCTGATTGAACTTTTGAACATTGCAGGGACAGGACCGGTGCTCGGACCGATTCAAGGCATTTTGTTTGGACCGATTGCCTTTATCACAATTCCTATCGGTTGCGTTATCGGCGGCGCGTTTCATGATTATATGAGCGGCATGATTTCAATCCGCAACAATGGCGAACAAATGCCCGCGCTCGTCAAAAGGTTTTTAGGTGGCGGCGTTTATAAAGTCTACAATGTATTTGTCTGCTTTTTAATGTTATTGGTCGGCGTTGTCTTTATCTATACGCCGGGCGATTTATTCGTCGCGCAAATTATCAAAGGCGATGTCTCCACTTTAACTAATGAAGTCGTCATGGTTTACGCCGTGATTCTGCTTTATTATCTGCTCGCTACTCTTTTGCCGATTGATAAAATTATCGGACGCGTTTATCCAATTTTCGGCGCGATTCTTTTGCTCAGTGCTATTGGAATTTTCTTTGGACTGTTCATTAACGGTTATCCGCTAACCGAAGTTTGGGAGTCGGGCATTGCCAACGTCCACCCCTATGGTGAAAACTTTATCCCGATATTTTTTATAACTGTTGCTTGCGGCATAACCAGCGGTTTCCACTCTACACAAGCCACGATTATTGCCCGTTCCGTCACGAATGAAAAGCACGGCAGGTTAATTTACTATAACACGATGATTGCTGAAGGTTTTATCGCGATGAGTTGGGCGGGCGCGGCTATGGGCGCAGTTAATGCCGATCTCGCTACAAATGAAAATCTTTTTAAGCAAGCGGCGGTTGTCGTCGGCATTATCGCTCAAAATATGCTCGGAAATGTTGGCGGCATGATTGCAGTTTTGGGAGTCATTGTTCTGGCAATTACTTCCGGCGATACGGCGTTGCGTTCATTGCGGTTAATGCTTGCTGACGCGTTGCACATTGACAATAAAAAAAGAATTAACGTGTTGATTCTGGCGTTGACAATTTTTTCAATCGTTGCGATCGTTCTCTACTACGCTAAGACTGACAAGAGCGGTTTTGCTTTGCTGTGGAGATATTTCTCTTGGGCGAACGAAACCATTGCGGTATTTGCCTTCGCGATGATTGCCGTTTATATGATGAAAAATAATATGCCGTATCTCATGGCGATAATCCCTGGCACGTTTTATATGTACATGATCTCGACGTACATTTTGCACGCGCCGATAGGTTTTGGACTTAGCTACACGATGAGTTATATTTTAGCGGCGGTCTGCGCGGCGGCTTATGCTGGTAGCGTCGTGAAGTTCGGAAAATCTTTAACTTCGTCGCGAAATTTACGGTAGCCACGAAAAATTTTATTCAGAAAAAAATTTTAGGGAGAAGTGAAAAACCTTCTCCCTTTTTAATAATTTCCGCGAGGTGATTTTTTTATGTGTTTAGCATTTCCGGCAAAAGTTTTAGAAATTACAGATGATTTAGCCAC
>CAJONF010000147.1 GCA_905236665.1 uncultured Selenomonadaceae bacterium
ACTTTTATGTTGCCCAATGAATTTACTTGCGCTATAATCCTAACTGTACCCGTACGTTAGCGGGGAATTTAAGCCTGTGGAGCGTCATACCAAATGCAAGTAGCTCCGGCAAAAGCGGACGTGGCGAAGCAGGAATGGGACATAAAGGTTTTTATAACTTTTTGTAAGTTCTCAGTAACGGTTAAACAAATGGAGAGGCTCGGAATATTGGCGGGCGCAGGAAAATTGCCGGTCGAATGTGCACGCGCCGCCCAACAGCTCGGCTACGAAGTTTACGCCGTCGGACTGCTGGCAAGTAGCGACCCGCAAATAGCGCAATTTTCAAAGGATTATCAATTCATCAGCGTGGCTCAACTTGACGCAATCGTAAATTATTTAAAGACTAATCAAATCCAAAAGGTCACGATGATTGGTAAAGTCACGAAAGAACTTTTATTCAATGGCGCAGTTTTGCCCGATGCCCGCATGATGCAATTAATTTTTTCCCTGCCTGACAGAAAAGACGATACAATCATGATGGCATTTGTTCGCGAACTGGCAAAGGAAGGAATTCAAACCTTTGATCAAACCGCGCTGATAAAAAAACTCATGCCAAGCCGTGGAACAATAACTAAACGTGAGCCGACAGAAATTGAGCAAAAAGATATGGAGTTCGGTTTCAGAATCGCCAAAGAACTCGGACGCCTCGACATTGGTCAAACAGTCGTCGTAAAGAATCGGGCGGTTATGGCTCTGGAAGCTATTGAAGGTACTGACGCTTGCATAGAACGCGGCGGCAAATTGGCGAACGGCGGCGCAGTCGTTGTAAAAGTTGCAAAGCCACAGCAGGATAATCGCTTTGACGTGCCAACGGTCGGTTATCGCACGATTGAGCAGATGGCGCAGGTCGGTGCAACGGCTCTAGCTATTGAGTCGGGCGAAACTCTTTTGGTTGAACGCGCACAAATGGTTGCTCTTGCTGATTCAAAGGGCATTACAATCGTTGCCATGTAAAAAGTTATCAATCTACAAGAAAATATTCGTGCTCCGTGTGAAGAATTATTTTTATCAAATCCTCGAACGTGATAGCTATTGTTGCAGTGTTTGTATTCGGGTGGAGCAAAAGTTTTTTTCCGCAAAGTTCGGCGTCGATAATCAGCCGGATTTTTTTTTGTGTATCATTGACTATTCCCAGCGGCGTAACGGCTCCCGTATGTAAATTCATCAGCGCGGTTAATTCTTCCTCCGAAGCGAACGACAGCCGCGGTAAGTTCAAAAGTTTTGCGATGAACTTTAAATCAGCGCGTTTATCGGCGGGCAAAACGAGTAAAAAATATTCTCCGCGCTTGTTCCGCAGAAAAAGATTTTTGCACGCTTGCCCCGAAAGTTTTTCAAATATCCGCAGTTGCCGTGATTCTTCGACCGTGTAAACCGGCGCGTGCTCCAACTTTTGAAAAGTTATTTCCAGTTCGTTCAACAGTTTGAAAATTTCCATGTGCATTATCTCCTATCGTCAATCTGGTACGTAACCATAACAATATACACGGATTGACAATAAAATTTCAAGTGCTACAATCAGCACCGTTGAAGCCTTTCGTTGTATTTTGTATACATAACCAATTTTGGAAGTACGAAAGGTTTTTTGCTAAAGGTGGCACGCGCCACGAGGTTTTTTGTATAAAGGAGGAGGTTTTATGTTTTGGGCTGAACTTTTAGTTGTGCTGGCGATGCTTATCGTCGGTGCACGCTACGGCGGCATTTTCTTGGGAATGTCCAGCGGTGTTGCCATAGCGATTTTGGTTTTTGGCTTTGGGCTTGCGCCGGGCAATCCCGCAATCGATGTCATCATGATAATCATGACGGTTGTTGTTATTGCGGCGACGTTGCAAGCTTCCGGCGGCATGGACTACTTAATTCAAATCGCGGTTAAACTACTTCGCAAAAATCCGAACCGCATCAGCTATTATGCTCCTATTATCAGTTGGGTCTTTACGTTCATGTGCGGCACGGGCAATATCGCTTTTGGTATCTTGCCGGTTATCGCTGAAGTTGCACGCGAGGCTGGCGTTCGTCCTGAACGACCAATTTCAATGTCAGTTATCGCCTCTCAGCAGGCAATAACCGCTTGTCCTATTTCTGCGGCAACGGTTGCTTTGGTCGGGTTATTGGCTCCGGCGGGCGTCACACTTGTTGATATTTTAATGGTCTGTATTCCTTCGACTTTAATTGGCGTGGTGTGCGGTTGCTTATGGGCGTCGAGAGTCGG
>CAJONF010000148.1 GCA_905236665.1 uncultured Selenomonadaceae bacterium
AATCATCGTATTGCGGTTTTGCAACGTCCGCAACGCAAAAACAAAAATATTTACTAAATCCGCACCGATGTCGGGAAAACAATAAATTACCAAGAGGGTTTTTCTATTGACTAAAATTTTCTTTACGATTAAACTAAAAAATATACTATGCATAAAAAAGGCGGTGTGTTATGGAAAATATATTGCAACTGACAAGCGACGAGAAAAATGTTTTGGAAAGTGTGTACGGGCGGCAAAAAATCGGCGGCGTAGACTATAACCCTAATAAACTTGAGTCGATAGAACCGTTAAACGCGCAGGAAAGTAAATTTTTCACAGGAAAAAAATTTATCTCGCCGCATTTTTTCATTCAAACGCTCTATAAAGTTAGCGGTACAGTAAATCCGATGAAATTTAACGCCACAGTTCAGAAAATAATCAAAGAAAATGAAAATATGTGCGCAAATTTCTGTAATGTAGGCACGCGAACGATAAAAGTTATAAAATCTGCTGAAAATGTGCACCCAGAAATTATTTTTCGTAATTTAATGCAGACGGACGAGGACGAGCTTGACGACGAATTTAGAAAAATTTTAGAGGCAGATATGCGCCGCGATTGCGATATTCGCCACGACCCTTTAATAAGATTTGCAGTTTATAAGACAAAATCGGAAGAATTTGCAGTTTTGGTGACGATTGCACAGATTATCGCTAAAAATTTTAATTCAGAGAAATTTTTTTGTTATTTAGCCGACATTCCTTATGAAAATAAAGAAAAAAATATATTAGAAGACTTGCCAGAAAAAAATCAAGAGACAATTCGTGATTATTGGTCAAAAGTTCTTAATAAAATACCGCCGCTGGAACTTTTACCTTATGAAAAATCAGATAATCACGGAATTTATCGTCAAAAATCATTCCACGCGAAGATTTCAGCAGATATTTTATCGGATTTACGTTGGCGAGCGCAGTCAAATCGCGTAATGCTGACGGCGATTTTGCAAAGCGCGTGGGGATTTATGCTACAATTCAATAATAAGCGGAGCGATTGTCTTTTTTGCCAGATTTTGTCGACAAATAGCGAAGAGAATCTCCCGATAATACCGGTTCGCGTGACAAGCGACGGAAATTTGCCGATTGAGCAAATAATTCGCGGGCAATTTCGCCAATTAGTTGTTTCTCAACCTTATAGCTGTGTTGATTGGACTAATTTAGAAAATTTATCTACAGCACGCAAAAAATTATTTAATCACTTCCTTAGTTTCAAAGAATTTAAGTCTAATGAATTAAATTTTGTCGAAACGCCGGCAGAAATTGGCGGAAAAATCATTTCTCGCAATTCTTGGGACGCTCAGGGAATGAAACTTGGCGTTTATTTCAGATATTCCGAAAAAAATTTATCCATAACGTTTTTATACGACGAAAAACAATTTCAAATTAGCGGCGTTGAAAAACTTTGTGCACTGTATATGTTTGTTTTGCAACAAATGCTGGCGGATTGGAATGCAAAATATTTTGAGTTCCACGAGCGACTTTCAACGCGTTTTGAAGCAAAATTTGGCGACGAAATTATTTCTCGTGAAGATGATCGCAAAAAAATTCGCGATTTTCTTTCCCAACAGCCAATTTTGCAAGGGAAATACGAAGGAACGATTAATTTATTTGAAAAACACGCGAAAATTATTACACGTTATGAAGGCGACAGAATATCCGGCGAAGTGCTCAAAAATAATTTCTTGTTTGTTATGAGCGGAAAATTAGTTAGAAATGTTGATTCTGGCGACGGTTGGTACAATCCGACAGATGTTGTGTCGAAAAATGCGTTTATAAATCCGACAAATCTATTAGAAAAGCAAAAATTAATACTTTCAGCAGAAATTTTAAGTGAACAAGCAGAAATTTTGATGATTCCGCACGATATTTTAATTGAAATAATGAGAAAGAATTCAGAAGTAGCAATTTCGATCATGAATTACGCTTTGGCGCGAATGGAACGCTGGCAAATTTTGTGGTTGCAGTCGTGAAATGTAAAATTTTGAATATTTTTTGATAACCTATTGCCTATGATAAGATAATGATATAAAATTACCGCGACAATTAAGCTGTTGCGGATTTTTTTTAGTTAAAGAGGTGTGGCGATTTTGGGAATCACAATGATTATTTTAAGTCTGGTTTTGCTGATATTTTTTGCGTATCGCGGCTATTCGATAATATTTATTGCGCCGTTATTCGCGGTAGTGGCGGCAATTGGCTCCGGACATGATCCAATGCCAGTCTTCAGCGAAATTTACATGACAAAAGCGGCAGAATATTTAAAAACCTATTATCCGGTGTTCTTATTGGGCGCGATTTTCGCAAAAATCATGGAAGAGGGCGGTTTAGCGGCGTCAGTGGCGAACAAAATCGTGCAAACGTTGGGAAAAGAGAAAGCCATTTTAGCGATTTTAATAGGGTGCGGTGTTTTGACTTATGGCGGATTGAGCGTATTTGTTGTAGCGTTCGTTATGTATCCATTTGCGGCGATTTTGTTTAAAGAGGCTAATTATGCGAAAAAATTATTGCCGGGGTTACTTTGGATGGGGATTTTTACGTACAGCATGGTAGCAATCCCCGGCACACCGCAAATTCAGAATATAATACCAACAGCGTTTTTTGGAACTACGACTTGGGCTGGAATTGGATTGGGATTAATCGGCGCGGCGTTATATTTCGTGATGTCGTGGGCTTGGGTAAGTTATCGGGCGAAAAAATTACAAAAAGCGGGCGAAGGTTACGGCACAAATTTAAAAAATGAGCCGGAAACGTCATCAGAAGAGCTACCGGATTGGAAATTATCGTCAATTCCGCTCGTAATGGTAATTGCGCTGAATTTAATCATCAGCAATCCGTTTAATTGGTCTTGGGCGTATCATTGGGATCAAAATAGCCTTGAGAGTTTAAAAATTTTGAATTTAAGTTTGCTGGCAGGCAGCGTAGGTAAAGTTCAAGCGATTTGGTCGATAAATGCGGCGTTGATTTTGAGTTGCATAGCGGCGGCGATAATCGGTCGGAAATGTTTAGCGGCAAAAGGCGGAATAGTTCACCCGATAAATACCGGTGCGACGGGTTCAATGGCGGCGATTTTAAATGTTGCGTCGTGCTATGCATTTGGTTGCGTGGTAGCGGCGGTTCCGGCGTTTGAAATGATTAAAGAGGCTCTTTTAAACGTTTCAATCGGCGACGGACCGCTTGGCTCGGCAGTTATAACTACAATGATTATGTGCGGAATAACCGGTTCGGCGTCCGGCGGTGAAACTATTGCGCTCGGAATGCTCGGCGACCAGTGGTTGACAATGGCTAATCAAATCGGTATGAATCCGGAAGTTTTGCATAGAATCGTTGCTCTTGCCTCGGAATGTATTGACACTCCGCCACATTCCGGCGCATTGATAACTTTAATGGCGGTTTGCGGGCTTAGTCACAAAGAATCTTATTACGATGTTTTTGTTTTGACGCTGTTAAAAACTTCTGTGGCGTTCATTTGTTTGGCGATTTACGCTATGACAGGAATAATCTAAAAATAAATGGCAATCGGAATAATTGCGGAGTATAATCCGTTTCATTTTGGACACGTGTACCAAATTTCGGAACTAAAAAAGCGTTTTGATGAAGAAATCGTCGTGGTGATGAGCGGAAGTTTCACACAGCGCGGTTCACCGGCGATTTTGGACAAATGGACGCGTGCGAAGTTAGCAATTTTAGGCGGCGTAGATATAGTTTTCGAGTTGCCATTTGTTTTTGCAGTTAGGAGCGCAGAAAATTTTGCAAACGGCGGGATAAAACTGCTAAAAAGTCTTGGCGTGGTCGATAAATTGGCATTCGGCGCAGAAATTGACGATTTAGAGATATTAAAAGCGGCGGCAAAAACGTTTGAAGATAAAAATTTTACAGAAAAACTTCATGCTCTGATGACGCAAGGAAAATCATACGCGGCGGCAGTCACGAAGATTTTATCAGTCCAAACCGGTCTTGACGAAAAAATTTTGCGGCAACCAAATACGATTTTAGCTATAGAATATTTGCGGGCGTTGCCGGAAGAAATTTCGCCGATTTTAATAAAAAGAATTGGTGCGGGCTATGGTAATTTAACTTTGCAAGAGAAATTTTCCAGCGCGTCGGCAATCCGAGCGGCAGTTTATAAAAAAAATCCGTCGTGGGAAAAAATTTCGGCGTGTGTGTCATCTGAAACGCTAAAAGCACTTCGCGCAGAAAAAATTTCCGGTTTAGTTGACGAAAATTTATTATTCCGACCGCTGTTGACGAAAATTTTAACTTCGCGAGCAGATGAGCTGAAAAAAATTTACGGCATGACGGAAGGTTTAGAATTTCGATTGATAAATGCATCGGTAGCGAAAAATTTTACAGAACTAATAAAAATTTTAGTCACGAGACGTTATCCGGCAAGCAGAATCCG
>CAJONF010000149.1 GCA_905236665.1 uncultured Selenomonadaceae bacterium
TTTGTGATAAAAATTTTGCCGCATTGCCAGAAAATTCCATTTCAAGTTCTGGTTATGTCGTTGACACGCTGGAGGCGGCGTTTTGGTGCCTGTTAAACACGGAAAATTTTCAATCACTCGCATTAAAAGCGGTAAATTTAGGCGGCGACACGGATACAACAGCGGCGGTAGCGTGTGGATTGGGCGGAATTTATTATAAAGTCGAATCGATCCCCGAAGAATGGCTAAATATTTTAAAGCGACGCGATTATCTTGAAAAAATTGCTGAAAACCTTGCTGAAGCTCTTTAATCACAGAAAATTTTTCTCTTGCAAAAATTTTTTCTTGACGTATTGACTTTTTGCTTTTTTGAGTTTATCATTTGCGGCGTCGAAAAGAAATTAACTGCTTTAATGGGAGTGATAACTATGGCAGGAGAAAAATATACAGCAAAAGCAACTCAAGCAATGCAAGCGGCGCAACAAATCGCGGCGATGAAGTATAATCAAGAATTTAATTCGCTACATTTAATGCTCGCGCTGGCAAAAGAGCCGGAAGGATTGCTTGCAACGATTTTTCAAGAGTGTCAAACGGATTTACCGATGTTAAAAGTGAAATTGGAGGCTGAATTAAACAAAATTCCACAAGTAAAAGGTCAAGAACGTCTTTCTATGGGCGTTGACCTGGCTCGCGTGGTTGGAAAGGCTCGCGAATACGCAAAATCAATGCATGATGAATTTATCAGCACAGAACATTTGCTTTTAGCACTCATAACCGACGGTAAAAAAGAAATTCAAGAAATCTCTAAGGAATTTAACCTTACAAAGGACAAAATCGACGCGGCGATTAAAAAAAATCGTAAACAAAACGTCACGAGCGAAAATCCGGAAGAAACTTACCAAAGTTTAGCAAAATTCGGCAGAGATTTAACGCAGATGGCTCGCGCAGGGAAATTAGATCCGGTTATCGGGCGTGATGAAGAAATTCGGCGCACAATCGAAATTTTAAGCCGCAGAACTAAAAATAATCCGGTTTTAATCGGTGAACCAGGCGTAGGCAAAACTGCAATCGTGGAAGGGCTTGCAAGAAGAATCGTTGCGGGCGATGTTCCCGAATCTTTAAAAAATAAAACTTTGTACGCGCTCGATATGGGCTCTTTAATTGCGGGCGCGAAGTTCCGCGGCGAATTTGAGGAGCGACTAAAAGCTGTGCTCAACGAAATTCAAAAGTCCGACGGGCAAATTCTGCTTTTTATCGACGAAGTGCACACAGTTGTAGGCGCGGGCAAGGCTGAAGGTGCAATGGACGCCGGAAATATTTTAAAACCGATGCTTGCACGCGGAGAATTGCGCTGTATCGGTGCTACGACTTTAAACGAGTACAGAAAATATATTGAAAAAGATACTGCGCTTGAAAGACGTTTTCAGCCGGTTATGGTCGGTGAACCGAGCGTTGAGGATACAATTACAATTTTGCGCGGCATAAAAGAACGTTACGAAGTACATCACGGCGTTAGAATTCGCGACGCGGCATTGGTTTCCGCCGCAACTTTGTCTGATCGCTACATTTCTGATAGATTTTTGCCGGATAAAGCGATTGATTTAGTTGATGAGGCAGCGGCTAAACTTAGAACGGAAATTGAATCACTTCCCGCGCCGATTGACGAGACGCGCCGCAAAATTATGCAACTTGAAATCGAAGAACAAGCTTTAAAGAAAGAATCTGACTCCGCGTCGAAAGAAAAGTTAAAATCTATCGTCGAAGAAATTTCTGAGCTAAAAGATAAAGAAAAAATTCTGCGCGATAAATGGGAAGCAGAAAAGCAATCGATTTTGCGTGTTCGGGCGATAAAAAAGGAAATTGACGCCGTAAATAACGAAATTGAAGAGGCTCAACGCGCATATAACCTTCAAAGGGCGTCTGAATTGAAATATGGCAAGCTCCCCCAGCTTATGAACACTTTAAAGAAATTTGAGGACGAAATTGCCGCGCAGAGCAAAGAGAATCGGCTTTTAAAGGAGGAAGTCGGCGAGGAAGATATTGCACGGGTTGTGAGTCGCTGGACGGGAATTCCTTTGGCAAAAATGTTGACCGGTGAACGTGAAAAACTTTTGCATTTGGAAGATACATTGCATAAACGCGTTGTCGGACAAGATGAAGCCGTTAAAGTCGTGAGCGAAGCAATTTTGCGCGCCCGCGCCGGCATAAAAGATCCAAATCGCCCAATCGGTTCGTTTATCTTCTTAGGTCCGACCGGTGTTGGTAAAACTGAATTGGCAAAAACGCTCGCCGAAGCCCTTTTTGACGACGAACGTAGCATAATTCGCGTCGATATGTCCGAATTTATGGAAAAACACACCGTTGCACGTTTAATCGGTGCGCCTCCTGGTTATGTTGGCTATGATGAAGGCGGACAATTAACCGAGGCTGTTCGCCGGCGTCCCTACAGCGTAATTTTGCTCGATGAAATCGAAAAAGCTCACCGCGATGTTTTCAACGTTCTTTTGCAGATTTTGGACGACGGAAGATTGACCGACGGTAAAGGGCGCGTCGTAAATTTCAAAAATACTGTTATAATCATGACGAGCAATCTTGGTTCGCAAGAAATTCTTCAGCGTGCGAAAATCGGCTTTATTACAAATCAAGCGTTCGCCGAGGCAGAAAATATTATCAAAGATTTGCTCAAAAACTATTTCAGACCGGAATTTTTGAACAGAATCGACGATATTATTGTTTTCAAGTCGCTGGCAAAAGATCAAGTTAAGGCTATCGCAGAAATTTTGCTTAAAAATTTGAGCGAACGACTCGAAAAGCAGATAAATGTTAAACTCACGTGGACGGAAAAAGCTGTTGTCACGCTGGCTGAAAAAGGTTTTGACGCGAATTTTGGTGCAAGACCGCTGCGTAGATTGTTGACTAAGACTGTGGAAACCGAATTAAGCAAAAAAATTATTTCCAGCGATGTCAAAGAGGGCGACACCGTGGAAATCGACTTCGACGGCAAAAATTTCATCTTCAACGCCAAGACCGTCAATCTTGAAAA
>CAJONF010000150.1 GCA_905236665.1 uncultured Selenomonadaceae bacterium
GCGAGTTGAGTTTTTCCCAGATAAAAAATTTTCGTGCCGAGCGTCGCCATGCCATAAGCGAGCAAAATTAAAAGCGGCAGAGCTATTGCGAATTCTATAAACACAAAGCCGCCGCTTAAAAATTTTTTTCGTTTAATTTTTAACAACGCGAATCGTCCTTTCAGCCTCAATCGAATTTTTTTGCCCATTCACCGTCCAGCTGACTGTAACTTTGACATTTCGCAAAATTTCTTCGCCGCTCACGGTTGTTTTAACTTCAAATTCCATTGGCTCACCCGCGCTGAAATTATTCGTCTTCAAGTCGTCGTTGTCGCCCTGAAAAGAAGTTTTGCCCGATAAAGAATCCCCCTCCGCCGCAAAACTTTCCAGCATTGCAAATTGTTCGTTCGCCAGATGAATTGCCGTTAATTTCAGCACGGCTTGCGAATTTCTATAGCGCGGGACGGCGTTCATCAAAACGCTTGCACACGTGGCAACAATCAGCGTTAAAAAAATTACATTCAAGAGCATGAAGCCGCGCTGGTTACGAAAAATTTTTCTAATCATTTTGTCCGACTGCCGCGAAAACGTCCAACGCTGTCAATTCTTATGTAAGTACTGCCGTAACGCGATTTTATTTCCATGCTGTCGCTTATCGCCGCGCCGCTCTTGTTCGTAATTTTTCCCATGTCGTCAAATTTAAATTCCCAATTTTTGGTAACGGTCACGCCATTTGAAAAATAATGTTCCGTCAAAATTTGGCTGGTCTCGTTTTTCATGATTGTATAGCGATTGCGCTCAACGTTGAATTTCAGCTGAGTTTTAATGGCGGTGTTGAAGTGTGAATCTTTCATTTCTGTCATTCTGTCAAAAGATTGCAAAGCTCGCAGGTCGGTATAAATTTTTTTCGTCTCGTAATCGAGTGCAACTCTGTCTAGGATTCGGGTGGCATTGGGAACGGCTACACTTGCCAACCCAGCGATTATCAGCACGATAAAAATTATTTCCAACGTCGCGAAACCTTTTTGCATGACAAATCCTCCGCCAAAGACTTTTGTTAACACTCCCCATACCTAAAGGCAATTAGAATTACACTTTTTTAACGTGGTAGTCATCCACAACTGAAATATATCTTTCAGGATTTACAAAGTCAAGCGGCGATTCATAGGGATTTTTACAATTTTAAATAAAAAGCTGTGGAAAATTTATTTTCCCACAGCTTTACATTTAGCTTGACTATTCAAGACTACAAAAATTTATCTTCATCATTTAAGGAGCGCAGTCTTTAAAACTTCGTCCATATTTTCCACGGGCACGAACTCCAATTTCTCACGAACACTTTCGGGAATGTCTTCAAGGTCGGGCGCATTTTCTTTTGGCAAAATGATTGTGTGCATACCTTCGCGATAAGCCGCCAAAACTTTTTCTTTCAGCCCGCCGATTGGCAAAACATTTCCGCGCAAAGTAATTTCGCCGGTCATCGCCACATCAGAACGAACTTTCTTTTTTGTCAAAGCAGAAATCATCGCGGTAGCCATTGTGATACCTGCGCTGGGACCGTCCTTGGGGACTGCACCTTCCGGCACGTGAACATGAATATCATTTTTCTCGTAAAAGTCGTCGGCAAGTTCCATTAAATCGCTACGGCTGCGAATATACGTTAAACCTGCCTGCGCGGACTCCTGCATAACTTCACCAAGCTTGCCGGTCAACAAAAGTTTTCCGTTGCCTTTAAGGACGATAGCTTCAGTAGGAAGAATATCGCCGCCGACTTCCGTCCATGCCATGCCGGTTGAAACGCCAATTTGCGGTTGCTTTTCAGCGCGTGTCTGCAAAAATTTCGGACGCCCGATAAATTCGCGCAGATTTTTTTTGGTAATGTAGACAACGCCTTCATGCCCCTCGACGATTTTTCTAGCCGCTTTACGACAAGCCTTGCCGATTATCCGTTCCAGTTCGCGCACGCCGGATTCTCGCGTATATTCGGAAATAATTTCCTGCAAGACGCCTTTAGCAAAAACCACGTCGCCTTTCTTTAAGCCGTTCTCTTCTTTCTGCTTTTTAGTAAGATAGCGGCGGGCAATTTCAAATTTCTCGTTCTCCGTGTAGCTTGACAGCGTGATAATTTCCATGCGGTCGCGTAGCGGTTTTGGTACGGTGCTTAACGTGTTCGCCGTGACAATCCACAAAACTTTAGACAGGTCAAACGGCGTGTCAATGTAGTGATCGTCAAAAGAATTATTTTGCGCAGGATCAAGCACTTCCAACAGCGCGGCGGAAGGATCACCCGCGTAACCATCCTTGCCTAGCTTGTCGATTTCGTCGAGCAGGAAGACGGGATTATTTGCGCCGGCTTTTTTTATGCCTTGAATAATTCTGCCAGGCATCGCCCCTACGTAAGTTCTCCTATGTCCGCGAATTTCTGCCTCGTCACGTATACCGCCCAAACTTGCACGAATAAATTTTCTGCCCATAGCTTTGGCAACGGAAGACGCCAAAGAAGTTTTGCCGACGCCGGGCGGACCAACTAAGCAGAGAATCGGTGCGGGCTTATCTTTTGTTAAAGCTTTGACGGCTAGAAAATCTAAAATGCGCTCCTTGACTTTTTCTAAACCGTAATGATCTGCGTCAAGAATTTTTGCCGCCTCGGTGATATCCATTGCGTCATCAGTAGAAACGCGCCACGGTAAATCCAACAGCCAATCAATATA
>CAJONF010000151.1 GCA_905236665.1 uncultured Selenomonadaceae bacterium
ACGTCCACGCCGTCAAAATAATCCACGAACCACGGATATTTATAAGCCTTCGCGTTGCCCGCCGCTAAATCGTTCAGCACCGGCTTAATCAAATGCACATAGGCAAAAATAAATCGGGCGAACTGTACAAATTTTTCTGCAGAAGTTGGGAAATCGCTCCAAGAAAATTTATCGCGTTCGTGGTGGCAAATGTATTTAAAAATTTTCGGCGCGTGTAGTGGTCGGGCAAAAAAATCTGCCGCCGACAATGCAGAATAAAATTCGACAATATGCGCTTCATTCCGTTGATTAGCCGAGCCTACAGAAAATTCGCTAACGGGCGTCATCACCGAATCCCCGACAAAGTAAGTCGCGTCAAAAAGATTTTCCTTTTCCGAATAATATTTCAACGCCGCCTTTGTATTAGCCAAAAAATTTTCACTGCGAGCAAAAAGTTCGTCGAGTTTATCGGTCGGTGTAAAGCTGAAATACGGCAGAATCAACACGCCGCCAATAGAAATTCTGTCCGCGTAGTCAGCTAAATTATTTTTCAGCAGTCTGGCGATTGTGGGAAGTCCTGCCGCACCTGTGCCGCCAAAAACAGAGCCGGCTAAAAAAATTTTCACAGTGTCGCCCTCGCCGATAATTTTTTCAATCTGCGCAGTAAGTTTTGAGCCTTCGTCGAATTTTTTAGCTAAAACAGCCGCGCCGATTGACGGGTGACCGCGAAAACCTTCATTGAGCGTGGTCTCGCGTTCTTTTTTTGTATAAAGAGTTTCATAAAGTTTGCCGACGGGCGCGTTGCTGTGGTGATAAAATTCTATCAAATCGTCAAGGTTTTTATCGTGACCGGTCGGATTCCATGGAAATGGGCGCACGATAGAAATTTTATTTTTAAAAAGCGGCGTGTCATTTCCGACGGCAAGATTTTGGAAGACAGCAAAATTATTTAGGGCGGTGGCTGTTCGTTCCAAATTCCCGTTGCCGACATCCGGATCAATCGCCGTGATATAAAGTCGTTCACTTTCCGGCAAAAGCCCGGCAATGCAAAGGTGAGTTAAACTTTCCATGACCTTTGCACCCGTGCCGCCGATTGATACAAAATAAAAACTCATTTACGCGCTCCTTTCATGTTAAATCGCTGGCAAGCTGTCTGGCTGAACCGAAAAATCCGCGCCGAATAAAAATCCACAGCGTAATTGATAACGTCGCTGCAACTATCATGATTATTCCAAGCCCGTTGATAAAATTTCCCCAGGGCAAAGTGCCAAGCATCATGCCTAAGCTACCAAAAAGCGTTGGGATAAAATTTATTATCGCCGCCGCCGTCCCGACGTTTTCTTCAGCCTCAAGCAATAACATTTCCATTGAGAACGGGCGAACTACTGCGCCAATCATCGTGAACGGCAAGAAACTCAATAAAAATATTACCGCGCTGGTTTGACCGACAGTTAAAACTAAAATTCCGCTCGTCATCGCCACGCAAAAACAAAGTAGCAACAAGCGCACGTTCGACAAAATATTTTTCAGCTTGAGATATAAAATCGGCCCCGCGATTGACGCCGCAGAATTCACCGCGAAAAAGTAGCTATATTCCTGCGCAGTCAGCGCGAAAAATCCCACGTAAATAAAACTCGACGCGCTTAAATATGCCATGTACGGTTTAGATAAAAATGCAAACATTATCAAAACCGCCATGAAATATTTTTTCCGTGCTACACCGAGTAAAAGTGTCAGCGATTGCAAAACATTTCCGCGATAACGTTTTTTTTCAGGCAATGTTTCGCAAAATAAAAACGCCACGGTTAAATTTATCGCGCCCAAAATCGTGAGCAGATAAAATGAGCCGCGCCAATCAGTAAACGTTAAAATAATTCCGCCCAGAAGTGGTGCAACCATCGGCGCGATAACTCCCAAGGCTTGCGTTATTGCCAAAATTTTCCGCATGATTTTTCCGCGAAAACAATCTTTAATTAAAGTTGTCGAAACTGTTATCACCGCGCCGGAGCCGACCGCTTGAAAAAATCTGCCAACCAACAAGAAATAAATATTTGCCGAGATTGCGCACGCGAATGAAGCCGCTGTATAAATTGCCGCGCCGAAAATTAAAATTGGTCGCCGCCCGTATTTGTCGCTCAAAGGTCCGAAAAGAATCATGCTCACCGCGAATACAAAGAAAAAAATTGTCAGCGTTAAGCCGACAAGAAATTCGCTGGCAGAAAAATAATTTCCCATTTCCGGTAGCGCGGGCAAATAAACATCGGTGCTAAGCGGCACGAACATATTTATAAAAGCTATGTAAGTTATCATCGCCGACACGGTTAAATATTTTTGTCGTCTCATTCAATCGCCTCTGATAAATTAATTTTTAAGTCTAATCGATTGTGCGCCGAATGGTGTATATTTGAAGGCTAGCGGCGTTGTGAAGATTGTTAGTAGCCAGTAGCCCGCGCCGGTGAAAATTGCGGCGAACAGCGCGAAAATTATTCCGTTGAGTTTTATTCCGAGAATCGGTGCATAAAAATGCGGGACGCCTAAACTTATCGCAAGCGACGCCATTAACAAAGTCGCCCAAAAAATTCTTTTACCTGCGCCCTCAGCTTCGTCTGCTGTCAAAAAAAATCTTGCCGCCAAAAACCAGGCAAGTGCGCAAATTCCGTTGAGTAAACCCGTCGCTCGCGTCAACGCAAAATATTTTTCCAGCCAGCGCGAATAGTTCATGTTATCCGACGCTGTGGCGAGCGTGTGTCCAGTCAAATTTGAGCCGATATAATATGCCGCCGCCATGCAAACAATCGTTGCCGCCGCGATTAAAAAAATTTTTGTAACCGTTCGCGTCGTTCGATTCATATATCAGCCAACTTTCCTAAAAACTTTTCCGAAAACACTGCCCCATAATCAGTGCGCATTAAGTCAACGAAACGCGCCCAATATTTTTTTGTGCGCTTGACGGCGAAGTAATCAAAATAATAGGGCAACGGAATAAAGCTTGCAATGCCGATATTGTCGATGATTCGGACGCGGCGTTCAGTAGGGGAAATTCTTTGCACCAGATAATTATCGGGATCAACTCCCGCCAGCAAAAATTTTTCATCAAAATAAACGCGCTTGAA
>CAJONF010000152.1 GCA_905236665.1 uncultured Selenomonadaceae bacterium
GGCGCGACCGTCTTTGCTTATTACGTCAACGACCCGCAAAATTATGGCGTCGTCGAATTCAATCGCGAAACCGGGCAAGCCGTAAGTTTAGAAGAAAAACCTAAAAATCCCCGCTCAAATTACGCTGTTACCGGACTTTATTTCTACGATAAAAATATTGTCACCGCGGCAAAGGCGATTAAACCTTCGGCACGCGGTGAACTTGAAATCACGGACGTAAATAAAATTTATTTGGAGCTCGGCTCTTTGCGCGTGGAAGAAATGCGGCGCGGTTATGCTTGGCTCGATACCGGCACTCACGAATCACTTTTGCAAGCGGGCGCGTTCGTTCACACAATCCAGACGCGGCAGGGCTTAAAAATTTCCTGCATTGAAGAAATTGCCTACCGCATGGGTTATATCGACGAGATGCAACTTTTAAAACTCGCTGAACCGCTCGCTAAAAATGAATACGGAAAATATTTGCAACGTTTAGCCAGAACCTAAAATATTTCCCGCGTAATCAACCAGAATCGTTTCAACTTTCATTTTCCCGAAAACATATCGCTCCGCCCGCAAACTAGCTCGCGTGGCGATTTTTTTATAAACTTTTTCAAGATGATTGGCAGAAATAATTTGCGCGGCGTCTTCGGTTGTGTTGGCGTCCAAAATTTTTTGAACTTCGGAAGATTTTAAGCCTTCCGCCGCGGAATATGCCGCTAAAGTCTCAAGCCGACAGTCTGCAACGCGATTATGCGTGTGAAAAACTCCCGCCGCGACTTTTGCCAACTTGCCCACGTGTCCACACAGAATTATTTTTTTTATTTCGCGCTCAACCGCCGCTTCCAACATAAACCCGATAAAATTGCTCGTTTGAATTATCGCGCCGGAATTAAAACCGAGTTTTTTTGCAATGTCTTCACCGATTTTGCCCGGTACGAAAATTAAAGTGTCAAAGCCCGCCGCCTTAGCTACGTCGATTTGCGGGACAAGAGAATTTTTAAAGGCGTCCTCACTCATCGGGCGCAAAATTCCAGTCGTGCCGATAATCGACAAGCCGCCTTCCACGCCGAGCACGGGATTTAAAGTTTTTTTAGCAAGCTCTTCGCCGTTCGGAATAGAAATTTCAATTTCCAGCCCGCCGATTTTAAATTCTTCCGCGACGTTGCGAATTAATTTGCGCGGACCAGGATTAATCGCCGGTTCGCCGATTTTTAATTGCAAGCCCGCCTTTGTGATAGTTCCCACGCCAATTCCTGCGCGAAAAATAATTTCGTAACCAGAAATTTTTTTAACCGTTGTAAAGACAGATGCGCCGTTTGTAATGTCGGGGTCATCGCCGGAAAATTTTATGACTTCTGCGCGAATGCCGCCAGAAATTTTTTCTACACCTGCAACGGGAATTTTTAATGGCGTGCCGTCCAGCGCGATAATTTCCACTTCGCGAACAATTTTTCCGACCGTCATAAAAATTAACGCCGCCTTGACACCAGCTGCCGCACAAGCTCCCGTCGTGTAGCCGCTCCGCAAAAATTTTTTCATGCCGCGTTAAAAATTCAAACTCATCAGCACCGCGCCGCTATCCAAGTCGAAGATTTGAATTTTTTCTTCGTCAATCAGCGCGACGCTTGTCTTTTTATCTTCGCGATTGCTAAGATATGGCGAAACGGTGCCGGGGTTGAGAAAAATTGTATCGCCGCGCTTTTCTAAAATCGTGGTGTGAATATGTCCCGTGATAAAAATATCTGCGCGGAATTGTTTAGCGATTTTATCTTTATCTGCGTCAGTCGGGATTTTATGACCGTGGTTTATGACAATGCGTTTACCGTTGGCGAACACGTGAGCATATTCAGACAGCACCGGCGTTTCCAAAACAAGCTGATCAACTTCGCTGTCACCATTGCCGCGGGCGATAACGAACGGAATTTTCGACGCGTTAATAAAATTCGCCAGAGTTTTGGGATTATAATCGTCGCCCTTGTAGTTGGGATTGTTTGGTCCGTGATAAAGGACATCGCCGGCGTGCAAAATCAAATCTGCGTCGGCAAAAAATTTTTTCACAGCCAAGGCAACTCGTTCGTGATAACCATGCGTATCGCTCATAACTCCAATTTTCATTTTAAGCCCTCCTTTATTCGGATATAAATTTCCCACCCGAAAAAAAAATCCTGTCACACAGCAGGAAAAATTTTTTACACAGAAAATTTTCCAAGCGCAGTTTTAATTTTTTCGACAGGAGAAAATTTTTTATGGATTTATTCAGCAGTGTTAATGACGACAAAAAATATCAACCGCTCGCCGAAAGAATGAGACCACAGACTTTGCACGACTTCGCGGGACAGGCAGAAATTTTTCATGGCGCACTCGGCAAAATGATTTCCTCTGGTCAAATGCCGTCACTAATTTTTTTCGGGCCGCCCGGCACTGGTAAAACGACGCTCGCAAAAATTATCGCGAACACCACAGCAAGTAATTTCGTCAAAGTCAACGCGGCGTTATCGGGAATTGCAGAACTTCGCGGCATTGTCAAAGAGGCTCAAGACCAGCGCAATTTTTATCGCAAGCAGACGATTTTATTTATCGACGAAATTCATCGCTTTAACAAAGGACAGCAAGATTTTCTTTTGCCATATGTGGAAGACGGGCGGATAACTTTAATCGGCGCAACGACTGAAAATCCTTTTTTTGAAGTCAATGCCGCGCTCCTTAGCCGCGTAAAAATTGTTCGCCTATCTAAACTTTCTGTTGACGATATAAAAAAAATTTTACTTCGCGCCGTCAAGCTTGAAAATTTTTCTGCAGAAGAACCCGCGCTTGATATTATTGCTGATTTTGCGGACGGTGATGCGCGTATGGCTTTGAATCTCTTGGAGCAAGCGTCATTCATGGAAAAAATTTCTGTAGACACGTTACGCGATTTGCTCGGTGAAAAAATTCGACGTTACGATAAAAAAGGTGACACGCATTACGACACGGCAAGCGCGTTTATAAAAAGTATGCGCGGCTCGGACGCGGACGCGGCGATTTTTTATCTGGCGAAGATGATTGACGGCGGCGAGGATTTGAAATTTATTGCGCGTCGAATTGTCATCTGCGCGGCTGAAGACGTAGGCAACGCTGACCCACAAGCACTGATTCTGGCAAATGCGGCGGCTCAAGCTGTTCAGTTCGTCGGATTGCCTGAAGCGCGAATTATTTTGGCTCAAGCTGTCACGTATATTGCGGCGGCTCCGAAAAGCAATGCGGCTTATCTGGCGATTGATTCTGCCTTGGCTGACGTGAAAAATTCCGGCGGCGAAGTTCCAAAGCACCTGCGCGATACCAGCTACAAGGGCGCAAAAATTTTCGGACACGGCGTCGGCTATAAATATCCGCACGATTTTAAAAATCATTTCGTCAAACAACAGTATCTGCCGGATAAAAAAATTTCTGCGCGATATTATCAGCCGACTGAACAGGGCGCAGAATTAAAAATCAAAGAGCGGCTTGAAAATTTATGGAAGTAAAAAAAAGCGATCGACATAATCGACCGCTTAATTTTTTATAAATGACTCTTTTAAAATTGGCAATGCGATTTTGTTATCACCGCTGAAAAATTTTTACAACGTGTCTAATTGTTGTAAAAAATTTTTCGTGATATAATTTGTTTAAAAAATTTTTTAAAGGGCAATGCTTTATGATTATAATCAATAATTGGACGCCAAAACTCGCGGGAATCTGCATGGCGGGAATAACTTTGAACGTGATAGGAGCAACCGTAGCAAACATTTTTCACTTGAACGTTTACCTGGATACGCTCGGCACAATTTTTATCGCAACTCTGGGCGGTTATATGCCCGGAATTGCCGTCGGGTTCTTCACAAATCTAATTGCTACGTTTTTTAACAGCGAGGAAATGTATTTCGGAGTTGTAAATGTTTTGGTAGCCATCACAACAGCTTTTCTTGCCGAAAGAGATTACTATAAAAAACTTTCTAAAGTTTTGCTGACAATTCCTTTAATGGTTCTCGTAACAAGTTTTTTCGGTTCATTTATAGAAGAGGCTTTGAGCTTAGCAAATTCTTTCGACTCAATGGAATCCGTCGTAAGAATTTGGAAACATTTCCTTAGAAATTTTGGAAATGAATTGCCGGATAAAGGTGCAACCATTTTAATTGCGTTCTTCGCGTTGAAATTTGTTCCGCAAAGCCTTAACGAAAAATTTCATGCTCTCGGCAGGATGCAAGCTCCCGTTTCAAATGAAATGCGCCGCGCTATCAATGCAAAAAATAAATTTATCTCTTCGTTGCGCACAAAGATGATTATTAATCTGCTTTTCATTACAATTTTTGTAGCCGCGCTGATTTCCATGATAAGCTACAATATCTACACTGATTCTGCCATTAAAGAACGCAAAAGAATTGCTGACGGAATAATCACCATGGCAGTAAACGAAATTGACCCTAAACGCGTAGATGATTTTCTTGCCAATGGCTATCAGGCAGAAGGTTACATAGAAGTTGAAAGAAAACTTTTCCGTATACGCGCCAGCAACAGCGATATAAAATATCTCTACGTTTATAAAATTATGGAGGA
>CAJONF010000153.1 GCA_905236665.1 uncultured Selenomonadaceae bacterium
AACGGTTATGCTTGACGCGGCAAAAACTGCTGAACCGGACGCAACGTGGAATCAGGCGCGGCTCCTGTGGCAAAAATATTTTGCGTTCACAAAAGAGCTGATAAAGTTCAGCGACCAGAAAGACAGCGAACTTTTTATGGACATTGTAGACCAGCGCGGGCGGCTTATCGAAAAATTGCAGGCATTGCCGGAAAATAATTATCGCGACTCGGAAGAATGTAAAGCCATGATTGAGCAGATAATCCCGCTGGACAGGCAGATAATTTATCGGGCAAAGGCTTGGTTAAACAAATCGCGGCGGCAAAACAGCGCGGTGCGTTCCTACGACGTGTCAAGTTCGCTGGGATTGCGCGGAACCGTTTTTAACAGGCAATATTGACAAAAATTTTAAAAGACCGATGAGATTTTCACCGGTCTTTTTTTTCGTTATAGATTTTAAAAATTTCGTCGGTATAGGAGCCGTCGTCATTGTGAACGATAAGCGGCGGCAGAATTTTTAAATTGCCCGCGTTCGCGCCGACTACAGCTTCAAGCATGATTAAATTCGCGTCGCGTCCGGCTTTGGGGTGAATCATTCGCAAGCGTTTCATTTCCATTTGGTGGCGGTGCAAAGCGTCGATAATTTCGCACAATCGCGACGCAAGGTGAATCATATAAAATGCGCCGCGAAATTTCAGAACGTAGCGTGCCGCCGTCACCACGTCTTCTAGCGTCGCTGTGAATTCGTGTCGCGCCCGCGCTATTCCCGAAATTTTATTTGCCTCGCCGTTTAAAATTGGTGTGTAAGGCGGGTTGGCTATTGCCGCGTCGAAACTCTCTGCTTTAAAAATTTCGCGGTGCTTGCGATAATCGCCTTCCATTACGAAAATTTTTTCCGTCAAGCCGTTCAGTTCAACATTTCGGCGGGCAAGGTCAGCCATCAGCGGATTTAATTCAATCGCGCAGATTTCTTTAACGTCGTCGGCGATTAACAGCGGAATAACGCCCGTGCCTGTGCCCAAATCTAGGACGCGGCTATTTTTTTTGAAGTTCGGGAAATGCGCGATAAGCACCGAATCCATTGAAAAGCAGAATTCGTTTTCGTTTTGGATAATGGCTCGCCCCGACCTCATTAAATCATCTAACCGTTCGCTATCTTTAAGAAAAATTTTTTTATTCACCGGCGTGGATCCCGTCTGGTTGGGCGGCGAGTTCTGTCGTTGCGTGGACGTTTATCGCGCTCGGATTCTTGGCGATTGTAGCGGCGGTTGAAATTTTCTGTCCTGCGCGGACGTTCACTTCGCTCATAACGTTCGGGACGTTCGTATTTTTCATAACGATCTGCTCGCTCCGTTTTGTCATAATGCGGCGTCTGTTCAGTTTTTGGCGGCTGTTCAGGTTTTGGCGGAGTAATTGGCGTAATTTCTTCGATTGGCGATTCTTCGCCTAACTCATTTTCTTCTACTGGCTCAAAATCTTCAGCATTCACCGGCAAAATATCTTCCCAGCTCGCCACAACGGTTTTGTTTGTATCAAGGAGAACTGTTGCATTTCTGCGCGAAAAACTCACTGCTACCACTTTACCTTCGCCGTCAGCCAAAATGACTCGGCTACCTACCTTGGGTCTTGAGATAAAATTTTGCCGCGGACAATTTTCACAATACAAATCGTTTTCGTATTTAAGACAGCACATCAGCCGCCCGCACACGCCGGAAATTTTTGTCGGGTTCAGGGAAAGATTTTGCTCTTTAGCCATACGAATAGACACAGGAATAAAATCACCAAGGAAAGTTGCACAGCATAAAGGACGCCCGCAACCGCCCATTCCGCCCAAAAGTTTTGCCTCGTCGCGAACACCGACCTGCCGCAATTCAATGCGCGTGCGAAAAATCGACGCCAAATCTCTAACTAAATCGCGGAAATCAACGCGCCCATCCGCCGTAAAAAAGAAAATCATTTTGTTTACATCAAAAGTAAATTCCACGTTGATTAACTTCATCGGCAAATTGTGTTCAGCGATTTTTTCTAGGCAAATGTCAAATGCTCGTTTCTCGTCCGCGTGATTCTCTTCAAGTTGAATTAAATCTTCGGGCGTTGCTTTACGGTAAATTTTTCTTATGGGTATTGCCAGCTCCGATTCCGGATCTTCAGGTGTGGGCAATTCACGCGAACCAATGACGACTTGAGCGCATTCAAGCCCCCGCGCCGTTTCGACAAGGACAAAATCTCCTTTGACTATCTCCGCGCCATTCGGATCGAAAAAATGTATTCTACCTGCTTTTTTTAATCTGATTCCTATTGCTTGCATTTGTTTGCTCCTCAAAAAATTTTCCCGTAAACTATAGCGCATTGCACAAAATTTGGCAAACATTTCGGGCGCAAAAACATTTGACATATCCATTGACAATCTATAAAATATCTTGGTATTCAGTAAAAAAAAATTAGGGGGGTGAATATTATCGCTATTACAATCGCAGCAGTCATCATCGCAATAATTCTCGGCGCGGTCGGCGGCTATGCGGCGCGAAAAAGATCTGCCGAAGCTCAAATCGGATCAGCTGAAGAAGAGGCCCGGCGTATCGTTGACGAAGCGCGAGAAAAAAGTAATGCAGAAAAAAAAGAAGCCATTCTGGAAGCTAAGGAAGAAATTCATAGAATGCGGCAGGATCTCGACCGCGATATCAAAGAACGGCGTACAGAACTTTCTCGCCAAGAACGCCGCGTAGTGCAAAAGGAAGAGAACCTTGACAAGAAGCTGGATTCACTGGAGAAAAAAGAACTTCTTCTAAGTAAGAAAGAGACTCGCCTAAACGAATCACAGACACAACTTGATGCAATGCAGGAAAAGGAAGATGCCGAATTAGAACGCATTGCCGCGCTAAGCAAGGAGGAAGCGCGAGATATTCTGATGAATGAGGTCGAAGAAAGTTTAAAACATGACAAGGCACTCAAAATCAAAGAATACGAAACACAAATCAAGGATGAGGCAGACAAAAAAGCTCGTGATATCTTAAGCACAGCAATTCAACGTTGCGCGGCAGATCACGTCACGGAAACAACAGTATCAGTCGTAGCACTGCCAAGCGACGATATGAAAGGCAGAATTATCGGGCGCGAAGGCAGAAATATTCGCACATTGGAAACTTTGACGGGCATTGATTTAATTATCGACGATACACCCGAAGCAGTTATCCTCTCCGGCTTTGACCCCGTAAGGCGTGAAATTGCTCGCGTCGCATTGGAAAAATTAATTTCTGATGGGAGAATTCATCCTGCGCGGATTGAAGAAATGGTAGAAAAAGCAACCCGCGAAGTTGATAGCCGCATGAAAGAGGCGGGTGAACAGGCTACCTTTAAAGTCGGCGTGCACGGGATTCATCCTGAACTTGTCAAACTTTTGGGGCGGCTGAAATATCGTACAAGTTACGGGCAAAACGTCCTTAATCACTCAATCGAAGTGGCAACGCTCGCGGGAATTATGGCAAGCGAACTGGGCGTTGATGTGAACTTGGCAAAACGCGCAGGACTTCTTCACGATATCGGCAAGGCAGTTGATCACGAAGTCGAAGGTCCCCATGTGACGATTGGCGCGGATTTGGCTAAACGTTATCGCGAAAATAAAGTTGTCATTAACGCTATCGCCTCTCATCATGGCGACATTGAAGCTACTTCCGTCGAGGCAGTTTTGGTTGCAGCGGCTGATGCCGTTTCCGCAGCCAGACCTGGTGCACGCCGCGAAAGTCTGGAAATGTATCTTAAGCGGCTGAAAATGCTAGAAGAAATTGCGGAATCTTTCGAGGGCGTCGAACGTTGTTTTGCCATTCAAGCTGGGCGCGAAATTCGCGTTATGGTTAAACCCGACAAAGTAAACGATGAAGCGGCAATTACTCTGGCTCATGACATTGTTAAAAAGATTGAAAAAGATTTGGATTATCCCGGGCAAGTTCGGGCTACCGTCATTCGCGAAGTCCGCGTTGTAGACTATGCAAAATAAATCAATTCGTAATGCGTAATGCGTAATGCGAAATTAAAATCGTCATCATTGCGCATTGCGCATTATTCATTGCGCGTTGATTCAAAGGAGGTTAGAGCGGTGTTTGATTTTCTGAAGAAGACTAAGAAACCCAATCCCGATGCCACGCGACTTTTGGCGTCGATTCTTGTGGTGTTTCCTGCAATTCAATCAGTGACTTATGATTCAAAAGGCGAGACGCTTGAATTCTCCTTTGCATTGAACGGGGAATTTTCGCAGGATTATTTCACCGAATTTTTGACAAATGCGGCGGAATCGGTAGAAACTTTTCATCATCTGGAAGGCTTGAAAGGTGCAAAAATTGAATTGAACGTAGAGGGAGTTTACGGCACGTGCTTTTTAAATGTTCGGCGGGATATGGCGACGCTGACTTTTCGGGAGCTGTCACTTTTAACGGAGCTGGCAGAAAATTATTTCGGAGATGAACTGATAGAAGAATTTGACGAACACTTTTTCCCCGACGAAGATTATTTAATGGCGCAGGAAGATTATTTAGATCAGTGTTTGAATAATATGCGTCAAATGCGCGTGGAAGGGCGATTAGTCGGTGTTCGCGAACATGAACGCGTTGTCGTCTACTCGCGCTAAAAAAGGAGCGAATTATTTGAGGATTTTATTAGCAGGTGATGTTGTCGGTAAAGCCGGCAGATATTTTTTTATGGAGCAGACGCCGGAACTTAA
>CAJONF010000154.1 GCA_905236665.1 uncultured Selenomonadaceae bacterium
AATATCAATCGCCGCATCGCGAACAAATTCTGGCGTTGGGACATTCGGGTTGCCTAAACTAAAATCAAAAATATTTTCTTCGCCAACTTCAGCGGCGCGTTTGCGACCAAATTCAAAAATCGTGCGGATTGTTGATTTTTTCGTGCCCAATTCATACATTTTAGCCGATACCATATAAGAATCACTCCTGTTAAAATTTTTATTTGCAAATTTTTAAGCGTGTATAAATTTTCCGCATAAAAGAATTTTCCTGCCGCATGACGGAATTTTAATGCTTAAATCGCCGCGCAGGGGAAAAATTTTTCGTATCGTGTTAAAATGATATAAAGGAGGTGTTTTGATGAAGAAAATAATTTTTTTAGCAATAATTTTAGCGGCGAGCCTGTTTGGAATAATTTTTTTAACGCCGGAGCCGCAAGGTTTCCCGATTTTGGAATATCACCAAATCACGGACGAAAAATTAGATCCGGATTTTGAAATTTACAACGTACCGCCGGCAGAATTCGCCGCGCAGTTAGATTTTTTGCAAGCAGAAGGCTACACGACGATAACTTTGCAAGATTTTATGCGCGTGGTGCACGGAAAAGGAAAATTGCCGGAAAAACCAATCGTTCTGACCTTTGACGACGGCTACGAAGATAATTTTAAAATAATGTTGCCGATTTTAGAAAGACACGGCATGACGGCAGTAATTTACGTGATAACAAACGAATTGGGCAAAAAAAATTATCTCACGCTCGAAGAATTAAAAGAAATGCAACGGCGCGGGATAGAAATTGGCTCACATACCGCCGACCATTTGCCGCTGACGACTTTAAACGCGGAAATTCAACTAAAACAAATTCGCGAATCAAAAATTTTTCTGGAATGGAGCGGTTTGCAGACAATTTACAGTTTATCTTATCCGAACGGTGCATTTAACGCAGAAATCGAAGAAATTTTGCGGCGTGAAGAATATTTAACAGCTGTGACAGGCGAGGCGGGCTTAAACACGGTAGAAACAAATCCTTACGAACTTTATCGCGTGCACATTCGCAAACCGCGCTTCGGGCTGACTGAATTTAAATTTAGATTGTTCAAAGCAAAATTTTTTGCCAAGCTAAGAAATATTTTATAAAAAAAATCCCGCGAATTAATCTGCGGGATAATTTTTTGCTAAAAATTTTTAAGATTTATTTTTGAACAGCCATAGCCGCCGCAATCGCCGCGCCAAGACCGGATCCGCCGTTGTCAAGGATTGTATCGACGTTTGTAGCGTCTTCACCGAGCAATTCGCTTAAAGCTTTGGTAATATTTTCCTTCGCGAGCGGCATTTTTTCATAAACAGAGCCGTCAACTGCGACGTGTTGCTTTTGAATCTTGCCGGAACCTGCGCGTTGCCAAACTAAAGCTACAAAAGACGACGCAACCAATCTAGCAGAACGAATTACGATAACAGACGCGAGTTTTTGGATTTTTTTAATGTCGTCAAGATCGAGTTCGCGTCCAACTTTTGCCATGATAATATCCGTGGCGACTTGGCGGTTTTCTGACTCATCAGAGATAATCGCGGACATATCAACGGAAGTTAGCGTATATTTTTTACCTTTTTCGTTCAAAAGTTCGGCAATCGCCATGCCAAAAAGTTCACCCATGTAGCGACCGGAGACCATTTTTTCAAAACGCTGTTCACCGGGCTTTTCGGAGCCTTCATCGTACTCTTTATCGAAACGATTCGGAACGATTTTAGAAAAATTGCCGCATTCCAGATTTAAAATCATTCCGCCGAGTCCAACGCCTTTAGGATCGTGAATTGTCGGTTCAAGATAGCAAGTATTGTGTCCCGTGGCGTAAATTGATCCGATAAAAGTATCCGGAGTCTTGTAAGCCGCGCTCAAAAGAACGGCAACGGTATCATTAAGCACTGCAACGGGTTCAACATTGCCCGCGCCGCGACGTTTTAAAGCCTCAACAAGCAAATCGTTAGCAACTTCACCTTCAACGCCCTGCGTAGCAAATTCTTTTGTCCAAATGATAAGCCGCGCATTGTAAAGATTATCTTGTGTGGACGGGAAAGAGAACGTGTGACCGAGATAATATTTAGTTTCGTGGTCGCCGTCAATCGCTTCGTCAATCAATTCCGCGATAAAGTCAAACATTTGTTCGGCAGTTGCGTCTTTGCAAATATAATCGTATTCGCCTGGCACAATCAGCGGGCGTCCGACGCGTTTAATAATTTCATATTTGCCGCCGCCGTCCAAACGGATTCTGAAAACGCGAATATTCGTTCCGCCGAAGTCCAAAGCGAGATATTCGCCTGTTTCTTTACCGCTGGGCAATCCGACATAAGATTTAAGCATACGCATCGACGACAAAGTTTTATCGCGCAGACCG
>CAJONF010000155.1 GCA_905236665.1 uncultured Selenomonadaceae bacterium
CGATATGGTTGCCGAAATTTTTTCCCGCTCGACCATGAAACGCGACATGGGAATTAAAAAGGATATTTACGAACGCAACGGCGTCAAAGAATATTGGATTATCAACCCTTGGAGCGAAAGTATCGAGGTTTATTTGCTTAAAAATGGAAAATATGAGCTTGACGACGTTTATCACAACTACAGCGAGGCAGAATTGAACGAATTGACCGACGAAGAACGCGCCGAAATTAAAAATGAAATTCCCGTTGACGTTTTGGACGGCTTTAAAGTCAAAATCAAAAATATTTTCGGCTGGTATATCGAACCTTAAGGAGTTGATTGAATGAGTGATCATTATTGCTTTGCTTGCGGCGAAAAAAATCCTATCGGCTTGCATTTGACTTTCGATTTCGACGGCGAACGCATTTTTACAAAAAAAATTTTGCCAAAAGAGTTTCAAGGCTACGACGGCACGGCTCACGGCGGGATTATTTCGACTATGCTCGATGAAACCATGTGCAAATTTATTTCCGCAAAATATAACGAACGTGCAGTGACGGCGCGGCTTGAAGTGCGTTTTAAATTCCCGACGCCCGTTGAAAATGATTTAAAAATTACCGCGTGGCAAGAAAATCAGCGGAAAAATATAATTTCTATGCGTTCAACTGTTGAAACGGCGGAAGGTTTGATAACTGCGGAGGCGACTGCTAAATTTGCGCTCGTAAATGCGTTATGAAGACAATTACAGGCAAAATTAGCATAAATCTTAAAGGTTTTGGCTTCGTCGCGCCCGAAAATGGCGGTTCGGACGTGTTTATTGCACCGGAAAATTTGCACGGAGCCTTAAATGGCGATAAAGTTAAGGTAAAAATCGTTGACGATTGGCGCGGACGCCGCGAAGGTCTGATTATCGACATTTTAGAAAGAAATAATCAAATTATCGTCGGCAGTTTAACTAAATTAGGCAAAAAAGTCGCCGTTATTCCCGATGATTTACGCATTGATAAAAAAATTATCATTCCGAATCAAAAGTTTCTGCCAAATACTAAAGTTGTCGTCAAAATTATTTCGTGGAAACCGATTCGCGGCGAAATTATCGAAATTTTAGGCAAAGAAAACTCTCCAGGCGTAGAAATTCGAGGAATTTTAAAAAGTCACGGCGTTGAGGAAAATTTTTTACCAGATGTGTTAAATGAGGCGGCAAAAATTGAACTTGAGCCTAGTAAAATTGAAATTTCGCGCAGGATTGACCGCCGAAATTTAAAAATCGTGACGATTGACGGCGAAGACGCTAAAGATTTGGACGACGGAGTATTCGCCGCTGAAAATGACGGCGGATTTTTTTTGGGAGTTTATATTGCCGATGTCAGCTACTATGTTAAGCGAAATTCCGCGTTAAATCGGGCGGCTTTTGAGCGCGGAACGAGCATTTATCCCGTTGACAGGGTCGTTCCAATGCTCCCAACCGAATTATCGAACGGAATTTGCAGTTTAAACGCTGGTGTTGATCGTTTGGCGATGGCGTGCGAAATGAAAATAGATAAATCGGGCAAAGTCGTCGATTATGAAATTTTTCCGACTGTAATTCACGTTTTTAGGCGATTAAGTTACACTGAAGTCAATAAATTCTTCGACGGCGATAAAAATTTGTCCGATTGTGCGGAAAATCTCCGAGTTTTAAGGAAAATTCACGGGTTGAGGCGCAAAATTCGTACTGAACGTGGCGCGATTGATTTTAATCTGCCCGAAATGAAAATTTTGCTAAATTCAGCGGGCAAACCACTCGAAATAACGAAAAGAATCCAGACATTAGGCGAATCAATTATCGAAGAATGTATGCTTTTAGCCAATGAAACTGTTGCGGAGCACACAATTCGTAAAAAAATTCCGAGTTTATATCGAATACACGAATTGCCGACGCCCGAAAAGGTTTTAACGCTAAATCAACTGCTTGCACACTTCAATTTACATATAAACAGCGGAAAAGATCCGTCAGAATTTCAAAAAATCTTGTCGAAAGTAAAAAATATGCCGTCGGAGAAAATAATAACGAGTTATGCGCTACGAACAATGCAACAAGCGCGCTATTCGCCGGAAAATTTAGGGCATTTCGGAATAGCGGCGAAATTTTATACGCATTTCACGTCGCCGATAAGACGTTACCCCGATTTAATCGTTCATAGAGCATTGCGTGGCGAATTTGAGAAAAATTTGGAAGAAATAGCGCGAAAAAGTTCGGAAATGGAGCGGCGAGCGATAGAAATTGAGCGCGAAACATTAGATTTAAAAGCAGTGGAATATATGGAACGATTTATTGGGCAAAATTTCGACGGCGTGATAAACAGTGTGACGAATTTTGGATTTTTCGTGGAATTGGACAACGGGGTAGACGGTTTAGTTAGGGCGGCGGACTTAAAAGATGATTATTATGCATTTGTGGAACGAGAATTTGCATTAATCGGCACGCGTACAGGAAAAAGTTATCATATCGGCGATAATGTGCGAGTGAAATTGATTTCGGCGAACAAAAAGTTGCGGCAATTAACATTTGAACTGATTAGCGACGTGGCGAACCGAGATTTGATAGTAAAAATTTAACCAAACTGCGCGAGAATTCCCCCGCCTCTATAGGCGGCGGGATGAATCGCGCAAGTTGACAACAGCATTGACTGCAA
>CAJONF010000156.1 GCA_905236665.1 uncultured Selenomonadaceae bacterium
TGCCCGTCAAGCAAATCAGCATACATTTCCAAAAATCTCAAATCAAAAAACGGTTGAGTAAAAAATCCTGACGCTCCCGCCTGAGCTTTTCGTTCCACGCGGTAAAGTTCTTCGCGAATCCCACTGCGATATTGATCGACGCCGGCATAAATTTTCACGTCTGGCAATTCCTCGCGAAATTTACGAATAACGTCAATCGTCTCCGTAGGATAAACCGTGCGCGTTAAATCTTTTGGCGGATCGCCTGCGATAATCAAAACTTCTTTTATGTTGAACTTTATAAAATCTTCGCGCATCGGGAGCGGTTTAGATAAATCAATGTCCATGGCTCGGACGTGCGGTATCGTCGGGAGCGCGGGTTGTGTAAATTCGGCGGCTTGCCAAGGTCTAAGCTCGAAACTCATCAAGTCGGGAATGTTCACGCAATCAACTTGCGGATATTTTTTTATAACGTCAATGTCCGCCCGAAGGCTCGCCGCGTCACGCGGAATAATTTCTACAGCGATTCTGCTCATAAAATTTTCTCCTTTTCTATTTTTTTAGCTATGATAAACAATCGGCGGCTGAATGTAAAGCTTGTTGCGAAAGAGGGCGGCTTATGTTATATTAAAAAAAATTTTTGAGGAGGATTTAATATGCGCGGTGTAGATGTTTCCATTTTTAATGAATCCGTTGACTGGTCGGCTCTGAAGGCGGCGGGCATTGATTTTGCAATTTGTCGCACGGGTTATGGCAAAAGCGGCGTCGACGAAAGTTTTCAAGGTCACGTGGGCAGGGCGCATGAAGCCGGATTGATTTGCGGGGCTTATCATTATTCCTACGCGCTTACACCTGCTGACGCGGCGCAGGAGGCTCGCTTCTGCAAAGAGCTGATTGAAAAAGCCGGCGTTCTGCTTGAATTGCCTGTGTGGTTTTCCATGGCGGACGGCGACAATTATAAAAAACGTCATGGCTTTGATTTTTCCCGCAAAAATATAACTGCAATCTGTGAACTTTTCCTGGACAATATTAAGCCGCTGAATTGTGGTGTTTATGCTCCGCTGTCGTGGTTGGAAGATTATATAGATTGGCGATCGCTGGGCTGTGATATTTGGTCTGCTCAATGGAGCGCGGAAGATTCTTTCAAAGGGCGTATGTGGCAATACACCGACGCGCTTAAAATCGGCGGTCAAACTTTTAATGGAAATATTTTATACGACGCCAACGCCACGCCGCAAGTTAAACCGCAAGCTACTACTACCACTCCTGCTACTCCTGCCGCCGCTCCCGCCGCTGAACATGAACTTTCCGCTCAAGAAAGAATTCAACAGATTTTAGCCAACGCCAGAAAATAAAATCCAAACTACCTCTAAGCCTGTGCAAAAAAGTAATTCATTCTATGTTAATTTTATTGGTTGACAGAAAATTTTTAGGTGACTATAATTAATCAGCTTGTGCACAAAGAGCGACAAAATTATTGGAGGTATGTTTGACATGGCAGTTGGTAAGGTAAAGTGGTTTAGCGCAGAAAAAGGTTACGGATTCATTGCTCGCGAAGAAGGCGACGACGTATTTGTTCACTTCTCCGCCATCCAAAGCGACGGCTATAAAACTCTTGATGAAGGTCAGGAAGTTTCTTTTGACATCATCGAAGGTGAACGCGGTCCGCAGGCGGCCAACGTGAAAAAACTTTAAGCGTTGAATTGCAAAATCTTGCTAAAAAAAATGACTTGTTTCCGAAGAGCGTTTGTCGGGAGCAGGTCATTTTTAATTTAGTTATTAAGATTTCTTGAAAAAATTTTAAGCGTTGCGTTCGTTCGATTTTTAAAATTATTTTGTAGCTCCAAAATAAATTAGCAAAGAAAAGGGGCTTAATTAATTTAACTGTTAGAAAGGTGATTTTATGAAATTTGTATCGTGGAATGTAAACGGATTGCGCGCTCGTTTGAAAAAAGATTTTATGCCCGCTTTTAAATCTCTGAACGCAGATATTTTCGCTGTACAGGAAATTAAAATGCAAAAAGGCGATATTATCCTTGATTTAAACGCTTATAAACAGTTTTGGAACTACGGCGAGCGAAAAGGTTACTCCGGAACCGCAATTTTTTCTAAAATTGAGCCGCAAAATGTATTTTACGGAATTTCTTGCGAAGAATTTGACAAAGAAGGTCGCGTTATCACTTTGGAACTCGAAAATTTCTTTTTTGTCAATGTTTACGTCCCAAATTCCCATAATCTTGAATGGTTGGAACGCCGAATGGCTTGGGAAAATATTTTCCGCGAATTTTTACAAAATCTCGATAAAAAAAAGCCTGTAATCGTCTGCGGGGATTTTAATGTGGCTCATCAGCCGATTGATTTAAAAAATCCCGCCTCAAATCATCATAGCGCGGGTTTTAGCGATGAAGAACGCGAAAAATTTTCTATTTTGCTCAATTCCGGCTTTGTAGACATTTTTCGTCGCCGAAATCCAAATTTAACCGGTGCTTACACGTGGTGGAGCTATATTCGCAAGGCGCGGCTAACAAATGCCGGTTGGCGCATTGATTATTTTCTAATTTCTGAACGTTTAACTGAAAAAATCGCCGACGCAACGATTGAAAACGAAATTTTTGGCAGTGACCATTGCCCAATTACTTTATCAGTAAAAAATTTGGAGAAAATGCCATGAAAGTTTATATTTTGGGCGGTTTACGCACGCCGATTGTAGTTTCAGGCACAAAATTTAAAAATATTCGTCCGGAAATGCTCGGCGCGGAAGTTTTGAAGGCTTTGCAGAAAAAATTTCGCTTAAAACACGTCGACGAAGTGATTTGCGGAAATGCGGTCGGCACCGGCGGAAATATTTCTCGACTTATGACGCTTTTAGCCGGTTTTGATGAAAAAACTGCCGCTTTGACCGTTGATAGGCAATGTGCAAGCGGTGCGGCGGCTATTTCTATTGCTTTTTGTAAAATTTCTTGTGGAATTTCTGATTTAATTATCGCTGGTGGCGTGGAAAGTGCCTCTTTACAGCCTCTTAGAATCTATAATCCGAACGATGAGCGATTTTTTTTGACTAAAATTGATGATATTCAGGGCGCATATCGAACTGCGCAGTTTTCTCCGAACGAAATTGACGAATTTGCCATGATTAAAGGTGCTCAACGCGTTGCAGACGCTGAAAATTTTTCAAAAAGTGATCTCGACGCGTGGGCTTTGATTAGTCATCGCCGCGCAGCCGCTTCGACTGAACTTTTACGCGATTTTATCATTGAAATTAACGGAATTAGCCAGGATACGTCGATAAAAAAGAATATTTCGCAAAAAATTCTCGATCGTGCACCACTTCCGCTCGGAAAAAATACAAAAATTTCTGCTGGGAACGCTTGTCGCATAAATGACGGCGCGGCTTTTGTCGTTTTAGCTAGCGAAAAGTTCGTTTTTGATAATTTTTTGTCACCAGCCGCAGAAATTCTCGATGTGGCAACCGGTGGCGTCAATCCCCTAGAAAGTCCACGCGGTGCACAAATAATTTCCGATAAAATTTTGAAAAAAAACGCTCTGACTTATGAAAATCTCGCCGCGATTGAATTTAATGAGGCTTTTTCCGTGATTGATTTACTTTTTGAGCGAAATCACCCAAATTGCGTCGAAAAATTTAACAAACTCGGCGGTGCACTGGCTTATGGGCATCCTTATGGCGCGAGCGGCGCGATTTTGATGATTAATTTGCTTGCCGCGCTCAAAAATTCCGGCGGACTTGGTCTGCTCAGCATTGCGGGCGCGGGCGGTACCGGCGAAGCAATTTTAATCAAAGTTTGAACGAAAAATCATCTTAAAAATTATTTTAGGGGGTTCAAAATGAATTTTTACGATTTACTTAAGGCTCAAACTGAAAATTTTCCCGAAAAAATATTTTTGCGCGTTGATGAACAAATTTTTTCCTATAAAAACTTTTTCGACACACTGGAAAACGATTCTGACATAAAATTTATTGCTCAAGCTAGAAAATTTTTCATTTCGCAAAAAAATAATCGCTCAAATCTCTTTGAAGTTCATACCAGCGGCTCAACTAACACTCCAAAAGTTTTAATGCGCTCTTTTGAAAGTTGGAATGATTTTTTTCCTACTCAAAATAAAATTTTTCGCATAAATAATTCGTCAAAACTGTTTATACATGGCGATTTGAAGTTTACTGGCAATTTAAATGCGTTTATGTCGGTATTAAATGCCGGTGGAACAGTAATTACAAGCGATAAATTCGCTCCAAAGCACTGGATTAACTTAATTAAATGTGCTACAAACATTTATTTAGTTCCTTCTAAACTAATTTTGCTGTCAAAAGGTGCGCCGATTGATAATATTCGCTCAATTTTTACCGGTTCGCAGGTTTTAAACGAAAATCAAAGTCTTGCTCTGATGAAAAAATTTCCCTCTGCCGAAATTTTTCTTTATTACGGTGCTAGCGAACTAAGTTACATAACTTACAAAAAAATTTCTGCGGAAAATGCTTTTGACGTGCAAAATCTTGGAAAAACTTTCGCCGGAGTGAAAATTTTCATTCAAAACGGATTAATTTATGTCGATACGCCGTTTCATGTGGAAAATTTTAAAAATCCTGGGACGGTCGGAGATGCGGGTTTTATAAATGAAAATGGCGAATTAATTTTTATTGGTCGCGGCGAAGATTTTATTAATCGCGGTGGAATTAAGGTTTTTGCGTCGAAAATTGAACAAAAATTAATGAATTTAGACGGTGTGGAGGCAGTTGCGGTCGTAAAAATTACAGATAAAACCCGCGGAGAAAATTTTTTAGCTTATATCGTTGGTAAAATCGATAAAAAAATTATTCAAAAGGCACTTTTGCCAGCCGAATTGCCGCGAGAAATTATTTTCGTCGAAAATTTGCCACTAAATGAGTCTGGAAAGATTGACAAAAGAAAATTATCGTCTTAAACTGCAAAAAAAGTTATTTATGGAGGAAAATTTTTATGAGCAACCTTGAAGTCGGAATTGTCGGTTTGCCGAATGTCGGCAAGTCAACTCTTTTCAACGCGATAACAAAATCGGGCGCGGAGGCGGCAAATTATCCGTTTTGCACGATAGAACCGAACGTTGGAATAGTTTTTGTGCCCGATTCGCGGCTCGAAGTCCTCACAAAGCTGTATAATTCTAAAAAAACTACGCCGGCGAGCGTTCGTTTCGTGGATATTGCCGGTTTGGTGAAGGGCGCGTCGAAAGGAGAGGGGCTAGGTAATAAATTTCTTGAACATATTCGCCAAGTTGACGCGATTGCGCACGTTGTGAGGTGTTTTGAGGACGAAAATATTACTCACGTTGCAGAAAATATCAATCCTTTGCGCGATATTGATATAATTCAGACTGAACTTTGCCTTGCAGATCTTGAAATTGTCGAAAAACGCATTTTAAAAGTATCTAAGCTGTTAAAATCTGGTAGCAAGGACGCAAAAATTGAAATAGAATTGTTAGAACGTGTAAAAAATGCTCTAAATGAGGCAAAACCTGCGCGAAGTTTAAATTTAACAGACGAAGAACAGATAATTATTCGCGACGCAAATCTTTTGACATTGAAACCGACGCTTTACATAGCAAACGTAGCGGAAGACGAAATTTTAACGGAAAATTCGTATGTAAAGGCAGTTCGTGAGCTTGCGTCGAAAGAAAATGCAGAAATAGTGACGATTTGCGCAAAAGTTGAGTCAGAAATTGCAGAATTGGACGCGGAAGAGGCAAAAGAGTTTTTAGCGGAATTAGGATTAAAAAATTCCGGTTTGGACAGATTAATTCACGCGGCGTTCAATCTTTTGGGATTAATGACGTTTTTGACATCGGGAGCGGACGAAACCCGCGCTTGGACGATAAAAAAAGGCACTACAGCGGTAAAAGCGGCGGGAAAAATTCACAGCGACATAGAACGCGGCTTTATTCGCGCAGAAATTGTAAATTATAACGATTTAATTGCGCTTGGATCCGTTACAGCCGCCCGTGATAAAGGTTTAGTGCGTCTTGAGGGCAAAGATTACATTATGCAGGACGGAGATGTAACTTATTTTCGTTTCAACGTATAAATTTTTGATTTTAGCAATAAAAAACGGGCAAAACTCCAAATTTCGGAGCGTTGCCCAATTTTTTATAAAATTTTATTCTGAACGTTTAACATCGTCGCCGTAAATCGTTTTGAAGTCATTTTTCATCGAAATTTGTATCCAACCGTTTTTATCTGCAAGCTTTCTGCAACCTTCAGCTTTATTTTCGTTGCCAAGCTCGCGTTCCGTGTCGTCGCAGATAACAAAAAATGCCAAACTCTTGTATTTATTGCCTGCAAGCGCGTAATTCAGCATGGAAGTATCGCCGCCGCTGTTTCCGAACGCTAAAACAGGTTGTTTGCCTATTTCGTGCTCAATCGCGACGACTTTGTTCATTTTTAAGTTCTTTTGAGTGAGTCCGCCGCGAATTAAATAATCATCGTGCTTGTAAGCGTAGTCATCGGCTGAAATTTCGCCCTGATTCGCCGCTTTTATCTCCGGATTCGTGCCGATTACCTGATTATAAGGAATTTTCAGCAATTCTCCCATTACTCGCGTCGCTGGACGGTCTGAACCGCTCACAATATATACTTTGAACTCATTCGCCTGCAAGTATTTGATAACTTCCACCATCGGCAAATAAAAAGCTTCGCCCCATTTTAAGTTAGTCAAACCTTCGACCGGTTTTTGCATAAATTTGCGCACATAAACCTCATAATCAGCCGGTGTCATGCCTACGAAAACAGATTCTTGCGATTTTGCCTCGCCTAAATCAATTCCTTTTGGAAATTTTCCCGTCATAAAGTGACCTGCGCGAATTTCCGCGTCTACCATCTTTGCATACTCCAAATCTTCTGCCGACGGCGTATAATCCGGGTCGTGAAGGGCGCGTTCAAGGTAAAGCATCCACTCGAAATAGCACGGCGCACTTTCGCAGATAAATGTTCCGTCCATATCGAA
>CAJONF010000157.1 GCA_905236665.1 uncultured Selenomonadaceae bacterium
GGTATGACGCCCGAATTCGCCAAAAAAGTTTTCGCCGCCTACGAACGCGACCGCACTGTCAGCAACATTCAAGGCACCGGCTTAGGCATGAGCATTACCAAAAGTATCGTTGAACTTATGGGCGGCACAATCGACGTTGAGACGGAGCTGGGCAAGGGCACGGAATTTATCGTTCGCGTGGATTTCCCGATTGTCGATGAACCGGACGAAGAAGAAATTGCACAGGTCGAAGAGAAGCGCGAAATTGACTTCACCAAAATAAAACTCTTGCTCGTCGAAGACAACGAAGTCAACCGCGAAATTGCCTCGCTGATTTTAACTGAATTTGGTTTTAGTTTGGACACGGCTGAAAATGGCAAAATTGCTGTTGAAAAAGTTTCAAGCTCCAAGCCCGGCGATTATGACGCGGTGTTAATGGATATACAAATGCCAGTTATGAACGGCTACGAAGCGACAAAAAAAATCCGCGAACTTAGAGATCCTAAGCTCGCGAAGATACCGATAATCGCAATGACGGCGAACGCCTTCAGCGAAGATGTTCAGGCGGCAAAAGATGCAGGTATGGACAGCCACATTGCAAAGCCGCTTGATGTTCAAAAAATGATTGAAACACTTACGGAGGTGTTGAAATGAAAAATTTTTTGCTTATAATCTGCGCGGCGATTTTGATAAGCGGTTGCGGCGGAAATGCTTACAAACATTTGACGCAGGACGAGGCTCAAAAGATGATTAGTTCAAATCCGAGCGTGATTATCTTAGATGTTCGCAAGCAAGACGAATACGAAAAGAAACACATTCCCAACGCATTGCTTGTCCCGATTGACGATTTAAAGGCGGGTGACTTTTCCAAACTGCCGGACAAAGACGCCACCATTTTAACTTATTGCTGGACGGGACAACGTGCAGAAGATTCAGCGGCGATTTTGGCTGACCACGGTTATAAAAACGTTTACGAGATAGGCGGGCTGGTTGATTGGACGGGTGCTACGGAAGAAACGGAGTTGTTTAAAAGAATCAGTCAAGAAGAAGCTATGAAAATTTTGGCGGAAAATCCCAATGCAAAACTTTTGGATTGTCGTTTCCCGAAAGATTACGAGATGAGGCATATCCCCGGAGCTATTCATTATCCGCTTGAGGCGGCAGTTGCGGACAATTTCGAGAAAATCCCCGACAAAAACGCCCCGCTTATAACTTATTGCGGCGACGGTAACCGCGGAGGACTTACGGCAAAAGTTCTCGCCGAAAAGGGTTACACGAACGTTTACACAATGGGCGGCATTATCGATTGGACGGGACCGGTCGAAGGCACGAACGTTGAAAATTGAAAACTTCCCATATGGGGAATTCTGCTATCAACAACACCAGCTTGAAACAGAAATTTTTCATTGCCCTAACCTCAGGCAATTCTAAAGCAAGTGGCGTTTACGGCGATGTTCGATAAAAATTAAAACCCCGCGCAGATTAAATGCACGGGGTTTTTTGTTGAAAATTTTAATTATCGAAAGGCTCTTTTTTGATGACCTGCGCCTCCTCTAAAGATTTTGGCGAAGATTTACCTTGCTTTTGAGCCTCGGCGTAAATTAGCGCGTCAATTTCGACAGGCACGCCCATGGCTTTTTCAAGTTGAGCGCGGCTCGTCATGTAGCTGTAAAGCGCGGCGTAATAATTATTGCGCGTCTCGACAACTTTTTCCTGCGCGTTCATGACATTTAAATTGGTGTCAACGCCCTCGATGTAACGAATCTGCGCGATAGAAAATTCTTCCTCGGCTTGAGCAACAGCGGCGGCAGTTGTATTGATATTTTTTTCAGCAGTTCTTAGGGCGATATAAGCGTTGCGGACTTCCAATTCAATCGTCTCAATTTGCTGACGGGCGATTGATTCAGCTTTACGCTCCATAGCCTTAGCTTGGTGAACATTTGCGGAAGTGACACCGTTATCAAAAATATCCCAGCTCATTTGCAAACCAACACTCCAACGCTCTTGATTGTGATTCGTGCCAAAAACATTTTCGCCTGACATATTTCCATTGACAACAGCATCAACTTTCGGGCGATAACCGCTTTTTTGAACAGAAGTTTGAGCTTCGGCTTGCTTAACGGCGTAGGTAGCGGCTATCCCGTCGGGACGGTGATTCAGCGCATATTCAAGACATTGCGCCTCGCTCATATTGTAGGAAACAAAAGTTATATCGTCGCTGGTGATAATTTGAGTGCCCGTCGGCAAACCTAATATGTTATTCAGCTGAGCAATCGCCGTTAAATAATTTCCCTGCGCCGTAGTCAATGCTTGCTGGCTGTTGGAAAGCTGAACGCTCGTTGCCAACATATCGGCTTTTGCCACCGTGCCGACCTCATATTGAATCGAAACGTTGCGCAAATGTTCCTGCAAAAGTTCGACGGCTTGTTCCTGCACGCCGACTAAACTTTTTCGTTGAAGGACTTGATAATAAGCCGCCGCCGCTTGATATTTAACTTCTTGGCGGGAATTCTCCAAAGTTAAATCTGCAGAATTCAAAGCATAACGCGCCGCCTCCCGCTGATTTTCCAATCGCCCGCCCGTATACAGCGGAATAGACAAACTAACGGAGTTGGCGTTTTCGTTTAAGTAGGAAGGATATAATTTTTCACTCGACGTGCCTTTTGCTTGCGTGTGATATTGACGGTTAATGTTATAGTATCTGCCGCCAATGCGCTCTAGGGACGACGACCAACTTAAAGTTAAGCCGGAATTGCGGCGCACAGCTGATAAATTCCAGCGAGCCGCTTCTCTATCTTCAGCTGACTGTTCGATTAAGCGATTATTTTTCATAGCGAGATTTATAGCCTCGTCCAGCGTCAATGATTCTGCCGCGCTTGAAGTGTTTGCTAAAGAGAGTATCGCCGCCATTGTTATAAAAAATTTTTTCATGTCGAATCACTCCTCAAACACTCTGCCGCTTAACTAAATTTGCAAAAATGCCGCCTTTGGCAACCAGTTCATCAAAGCCGCCACTCTCGACAATCCGTCCTGCGTCCATAACTAAAATCCTATCACAATTCCTAATCGTCGACAGCCGGTGAGCAACGATAATTCGCGTGGCGTTGAGTGCGTCCAAACTTTTTGTGACGATTGCTTGAGTTCGGTTATCAAGGGCGGAAGTCGCCTCGTCGAAGATTAAAATTGATGGCTTTGTTACAAGAGCACGGGCGATTAAAATTCTCTGACGTTGCCCGCCGCTGATATTGGTTGAACCTTCGCTGATGACAGTTTGCATACCCATTGGCATAAACGATATATCTTCGGCAATGCCCGCCGCCTGTGCAGCTTGCCAAGCGTCTTCCAGGGTTAGAGCGTTTGTGCCTATTATGTTTGTAAAAATATCGCCCTGCATTAGTTGCCCGTTTTGAAGAACCACGCCCATTTGAGTTCGCACGCTCGGCAAATTTAATTCTGACAAATCTTGCCCGTCAAAATAAATTGAACCTTTACGCGGCGTCTCGAATCCCAAAAGCAATCTAACCAGCGTAGATTTTCCGCAACCACTCTTGCCGACAATCGCAACATTTTCGCCAGCAGAAATTTTAAAACTCACGTCATGCAGAACGTCGCGACCTTCCACATATCCGAAAGTAACATTGTTAAATTCAATCGCGCCGCTCAAAATGCTAGCGTCCGCCTTTTCGCCGACATTTTCTGGAATTTCTTTAAGAATCGGGCGCAAATTTTCTATATGCGGCTGAATGGCGAAGTATTGACCGATAAGCGGAATTATTCCATTGAGCGTGGCATTGAAACTTGAGAAGGCTCCTTGAAACGCGATGAACTGCGCGTAGGTTATGCCTTGAACTTGTTGACCATTTGCCCCGACCTCGTTCATGCCATAAACCGCGATATAGTAAAGAGCCATTGTCAAAATAAACGGTTGAACGCTGCCGATAATCGCGTTGTAGTTACTTTGCCAGCGCAATTTTAAATTCCACTTCCACGTTTCGCCGAAAACTGAACTCCAAAGCCAAAACGCTTGATTTTCCGCGCCATGCTCTTTAAATTTTGACAGCCCTTTAAAAATCTGTTGAACAATGCCCGCCTCTTTGTTGTTAGCGGCGATTAAGTTTCGTTGAAAACCTATGACGCGCCGATAAATAAACGCGGTGATAATCGCGTAGACGAACCACACAGCTATAGCCGCCGCCGTCAATTTCAAGCTGTAGTAGCACATCAAAAAGATACTCCAGAATGAAAAGACGAACCCGAATAGCCCGCCGATAAATTCCGCGCTGACCAAATTTTTTATAACGCTGATACCGCCCATTCGGCTTGCCAATTCGCCGGAAGTGAATTGTCGGAAAAATTTTGTCGGCAAGGTGAGCAATCGTCCCCATAAAGCCGCCTCGGTTGCCATGTTCATGCGCGTGGTTATTCGCATTACAGCTATCGTCCGCACAATACCAAGTGATGCCGTGGTAAAGCTCGTGACCATGATAACCTGTGTGACTGTGGCGAGTCCTTGCCTGTCTAGGATCGGGATTATGTCCGCGAAGATTGTTTCCGTAACCAGCGGCATTGCTAGCGGAATTATCCCTGCAACAAGACTTATAACGATGACGGTTTTATAATCGGCGAACCAACACTGCTTGAAGATAAATTTCATCAAGTCAAAAATTTTTAATTCACGCGCAGGGAAGCCCGCATAACATTCAAACGCGCTCTTGTCAATTTTAGCGGCAAGGTCTTCTGTAAGCGGCACGCCGTCCGGTTTATCTTTGGTGACGATTTTATATTTGCCCGGCGCGAGTGGCACGAATGCTGATAAAATTTTTTCTTCGCCGAAATAGCCGATGATAACGCCGCTGTCCTGTTTATGCCAATTCTCTTCCAGCTCAATCAGCCGCATTTGCATATTGCCCTTTTGCACCAGCCGCCGAATTAATCTGATTTGGTCGAGCCGCCGCACAAGTTCCGCGTCAAGTTTGATATTGTCCGTCGGCATATTCAATGCTACAGCCGCACGCCTTACGATAAACGACGCTTCCTCAAGCCGCGCTAAGCGTTCGGTCGTTTCGCTGTAGTCTGTGACTTCTTCGCCCAGCAAATTTGCTATCGAGTTGTCCAGAATCCGACGCTGATTTCTTGAGCGAACTTTCACGCGCTGTGTAAATCGTTTATCTTCCGACGCGAACCGCACGCCTAACAGCATTGAAAAAATTTCTTCGTTCTCTCGGAAGGCGTCGATTAAATTTTCTGCGCCGTCTAAAACTGTTTCATTCAGCCACGGGATTAAAGTATCGTCGCCCTTATCCGCCAAAAGTCTGAGCCACGGCAATTTAATCAGTTCCGTGAACCAATGGCGCATTAAAATTTTCAACTTATCAGGCGGCATTTCGTCGAATGTAAAAATTTTTATCTGCGTATCTTCCATGGCGAAGATTAGCGTTTCTGTCTGTTCAAATTCATCTAGCGAAGGAAACGCCGCTTTACCGACGCCCAATTCTACCAAGAACTGTTGACGAAAAGAACCTTCTGCGCGGGTGACGGTGTAAACTTCTACTTTGCCCGATTCGATAAGTGCTAAATGTTCACCATCTTCCAGGCGGATACGTTCGCCGGCTATCAGTGAAAAATTTTTATTCAAGCGGCTCAACCTCCTGGCTTCTTTCCTCAATCAATCGGCGATAAGCTCCGTCGTGTTGAATCATTTCGCGATGAGTACCACGCTCTACGACGACGCCTTTGCTTAAAACAATAATCTCGTCACAATCGCGAATAGTTGAAAGTCTGTGAGCAACGATTAAACAACTGCAACCGCGCCGCCGGATATTTTCAAGAACCGTTTGTTCAGTCATCGGGTCAAGGGCGGAAGTTGCCTCGTCTAAAATCAACAACGACGGATTATTTGCCAGAGCGCGAGCGATTTCCAAACGTTGACGTTGCCCGCCGCTGAAATTCAAGCCGCCCTCAGAAACTAGCGAATCGTAACCTTTATCCAACTGCAAAATATCTTCGTGAATGCAAGCGTCCTTTGCCGCCTGAATAATATCCGAACGTCTAACTGAATCATCGAACAGCGATAAATTCTGCGCAATAGTGCCGGTGATTTGGAAAACATCTTGATCGACAGCTGAAATTGAATTTACAATGACGGGGCGGGGCAATTCGCGCCTAAGCACGCCATCTAAACGAACTTCACCGCTCCATTCCTCATAAATGCCCGTGACAACTTTTGCAACGGTTGACTTGCCTGAACCACTCGCGCCAACAACTGCTACCCAATGCCCCGGCTCTATATGCAGAGAAAATTTATTGAGCAACGGTTTTTCAAGTGGGCTGTAACCAAAATCAATGTCTTTGAGCTCCAATTCGCCATTCAGCCGTTGAAGGTTATAATTACCGTTAACTTCATCTTCGTCGCGGCAATTCAAGCTGTCAATTTCATATTTGCGCACATCGTTAAGGCGTTGCATTTGCATTTCGGTTGATTGAAGAGTTGAACCTAAACCTAGCAAAGCATTGACAGGGGCTTGAAAACTTCCCATGAGCGATTGAAAAGCCGTGAACATACCCGCAGTCAACACGCCGTCCATTATCGAAAAGCCGCCAATCGTCATAATCAGCGCACCGTTAATTCCGCCTAGGAGCGTCGGAACAATCGTGGCAGTCATTGACCACAGCGCGACGTTTTGACTTGCACTTAAAACTTTAGCGCGATAACCTGCCCACTTCGCAAAAAAATCGCTCTCGTTGCCGTTGGCTTTAATCGTTTCAATCATCATCAAGCCGTTCATCGTCGTGCCATATTCTTTACCTGCGTCCTGCTGAATTTTCATGTTCATATCGGTTAAATGCCGTCTCAATGCGAAGAAAACGATAAAATCAATGCTTGAAAAAAATATGCCGATAAGCGTTAAAGTTACGTTGTATTGAAGAAGCAGTAGCAGATAAAAAATCGCGACTAGGAAATTTAAAATCGCCGTGGCAGCCGGTCCCGATAAAACGCCCGCGATTGATTCATTGTAATTTACACGGCTGGCAACTTCGCCTGCAAAACGCTGATGAAAAAAAGCCATAGGCAATCGGAGCAAATGCCAAAAGAAACTAGACGAATCAGCCAGCGTTAATTTTTTCTGCCAGCGCGTTAAAATCACGGCTTGTAGCCACGTCATCACGCCGCAAACAACCCAAGAGACCGTCATTGCCAGACAGAAATTAAACATCCAATCGGGGTGCTTTTTAGTTAAAATATCGTCCAAAAAAATTTGGCTGAA
>CAJONF010000158.1 GCA_905236665.1 uncultured Selenomonadaceae bacterium
CGCAGAGGATAATTCATCGCCGAATCCATTTCATAGCCGCAAAGATATTGCCGCTGGACGCCGTAAGCAATTTTATTAGACGCGTCTTCCCACACTTCACCGATCATCACGGCATCAGGATTAATTTTTTTCAGTTCGGAGAAAAATAATCTGCTGAATTCGGCGGGCAATTCGTCTATAACGTCAAGCCGCCAACCGCTAATGCCTTCGCGCATCCAATGTTTTAAAACGCTATCCTTGTCGCGAATAATAAAATCCATGTAACTAGGCACAGTCTCGCGGACATTCGGGAGCGTCGGGAAATTCCACCAGCTGTCGTAATCGGTAGGATAATTTCTAAAGTCGTACCATTCATAATAGGGCGAATCTTTAGATTGAAACGCGCCAATAGAGTCATATTTGCCTTTGCGATTAAAATAAATGCTGTTGGAGCCGGTATGACTGAACACGCCGTCAATTATAATTTTTATACCTTTAGCCGCCGCCGCGTCGATTAGATGTTTAAAATCTTCGTTGGTGCCAAGGATAGGATCAATCTTGTGATAATTGCCGGTGTCGTAGTGGTGATTGCTCTCCGATTCAAAAACGGGATTAAAATAAATCGCGCTGATTCCCAGTTCCTTAAGGTAGTCAAGTTTCTTTTCAACGCCGCGCAGATTCCCGCCAAAAAAATCATAAGCAGCTATTTCGTCGCGGTCAGCGTCTTTGAAATAAACGGGGTCATCGCTCCAGCTGGCGTGATAAACCGCGCCTTCCTTTTCGATAATTTCGTTGCCGTCGCGATAAAATCTGTCTGGGAAAATTTGATACATGACGGCGTGTTTAAACCAGTCTGGAGTTTTCGCGCCTTTTTGATAAACCGTGATTTGGAAGGCGGGCGGCTGATGGTCATACAGTTCGCCAATTCCGCCCAAAAGTTCGGGGTTGTTGCCGTAATAATAAGTCTTGCCCTCCGAAACGATTATAAAATAATACCAGAGCAAGCCGCCATGATCGGGCATTTTCATATTCAGCGAGAAAAATTTTTCTTCTGACTTGTCGTCGCGTGTGGATAGGTTCGACCATTTTTCACCCGCGCCCTCTGTCCATGTGTGCAACAGAACTTGCTTGATAACCGCGTCGGTTTTAATGCTTATGCCGAGCCGAACGATAGAGCCTGCTTCTGCCGCTCCGACTGTCGAACGGTAATAAATGTTCTGCGAATTGTGCAGGACGTTTTTCCTGTCAATCATCGTATCATCTCCGTTTAAAATTTTTTCGACGGATATAATTTCTTCGGGAAAGTTATTTCACTATTTTTGCCCGCAACCCTTTAAAGTTCGTAAAAAATTTTTATGCTTGATTCTAACTTCAGCTTGCATTATATTTAACGGTAAAAAAAATTTTTTATAAGACAAGGAGTATTTCATGAAAACGAAATTTTTTACATTGTTTTTAATTTTGTTGACGTTGTGTTTCGTTGGTTGTGGCGAAGAAAAAACTTCAAGCGATGTAAATAAAATCCCAACCGAAGTAGCAACACCGCCGGAAAATAATTTTGATGAGCCGCCTGCGTCTGAACCTGCGCCCGAAGCTCAACCGGATAAAGATTATATTTTGGCGGCGGACGATTTATCAAATCTTCAACTGGACGACCCGACAATCCCCGTTTACGATAAATATATCATCTGGGAGCGGCAGGAAAAAGATTTGCCGATTGCCCTGCCGTATCTTGAGCCATATGATGAACAGCCGGTTGTTTATCTGACTTTTGACGACGGCCCCGATGATAAAGTCACGCCGCAAATTTTGGACATTCTAAAAGCCGAGAACGTCAAGGCAACTTTTTATGTCTGCGGAAATATGGTTGAAGCTTATCCCGACGTGCTGAAAAGAATTTTTAATGAAGGGCACGCTATCGGCAATCACAGTTACAATCACCGCTACAACGAGCTTTACGCCAGCCCTTGGTCATTCATGGAACAGATTATTAAAACTGACAACGCGATTAAAAATATTATCGGCGTGCGCCCGTTCATAATCCGTGCACCTGGCGGCGTGGGTATGTTCGGCGCAAATTATTGGACGATGATTGAGGATTGCGGCTATGCTGAACACGATTGGAACGCTTTGACTGAAGACGCCACGCCTTCAAAGCCGAACGCCTCTACACAGATTAACAACGTGCTAAAATATTTGGGCGACAACCCGCCAAATTCCGTGATCATTCTTATGCACAGCAATTCGGACAAAGTTGAGACTGTTAAAGCACTGCCTGAACTGATAAAATTTCTGCGCGATTGGGGTTATACATTCGGCGTAGTAACTCCAATGACGCCGCAACCGTGGTAAAATTTATTAAGGAGGAAATGAATTTGAAATATAAATTGTTGGCGTTGGATATGGACGGGACAGTTTTAAATTCGCAAAAAAAAATTTCCCCGCGAACAGC
>CAJONF010000159.1 GCA_905236665.1 uncultured Selenomonadaceae bacterium
AATTAAAGGTTATTGCGCTTGTTTCGCGAATCAACATTTTTAGTAAATGGATTTTTTCTAACTCCTTGCGGAGGTGTTTATATGACGGGCAACAGAGAAGTAATAACGGGCGGAGATTTTAAGCGCATGGTTTCCGGCGCGTACAGTGAATTTCTTTTGGAATATGAAAATATAAATGCGCTAAGTGGTGCGGGGACATTGGCTGGCACGCACATTTTGCGGACGATGGGCGCGGCAGTCATGCCCCTAGCCGATGCAAAAGATGATTCAATCGGCGGACTCAGTCGGCGCGTATCGACGGCGGCTGTTTTTGGTGCGCGTGGAAATGCGGGCGTTGTCTTAGCGCAGATGTTTCGCGGAATAAGTGCAGGGCTTATCGGCAAATATGACGCGACCGGCTCGGAATTCGGCAAGGCGTTCCAATACGGAATTCTTTACGCGCAAAGGCTTATCCCTGAAGAACCGGAGCGACCATTTATCACCGTGGCAAAAGCTGTAGCGAAGGGTGCTTATCACGCGGTGCGGGACGGTATGCCGATTGTAGAAATTTTATACACGGCGATTCAATCGGGCGAACAAATGGTTGAGAAACTTGACCATCCCGAAGCCGGTGCGCAAATCATGCTTAGTTTTTTGCGCGGCTGTTTAAAAGGTCTGGACGGGAATTTTGTTTCACCGGCGGTGAGTTTATCGCTAGGTTTGGGCACGCATAAAAATATGCCCGATCCGCGGAACGATTTGGTGCGCCCATATTGCGTGCGTCTGCGCGTAAAAAATTCTAAAGCTAATCTGCCTGAACTTGAACGGCAAATGAAAGACTTCAGCAGTTTTTCAATCGTCGAGCGGGCACGTGGTGCACTTGAAGTTCATGTCCATACAGACCACGTTGGCAAAACGTTGGAACAAGCATTGGGCTGGGGACCGTTGTCCGAAGTAAAAATAACCAACATGAGCGAAGTTCACGCGTTACCGTTCCACGAGGCATTAATGAGGGTTGCCGCTCTTGCCGTAGCAAAAGATTCTGAGGAAGCGCAAAAACTTCAAGACGCGGGCGCGTCGATTTTGGTTTCAGGTTCAGAGGAGTCTTCGCCGTCATTGGCAGAAATAATCGGCGCGGCTCATTCTGATTTGGCGTCGAATTATGTTTTAGTTTCGTCGAGTCCGGATTATCGGCTGGTATTTAAACAAGCCAAACGACTTTTGGGCGGACGCGTGGAATTGGTTTTAGCAGAAACTTTCGAGAACACGATAGCCGCTCTGAAAAAATTTTCACCGAGTTTATCAGCACTGGAAAACGCTAAGATTATGTCAAAAATTTAAAGGATGTGATTAAATGCTGGAGGACAGAAAAGTAGAGCTTGTGGCTCTGCGCGACAAATTAAATGAAATGGGGAATTCACTTTGACATTGCCCGCAAAGAAGAAAAAATCGCTGAACTTGAATATAAAATGGGCGAGCCGACTTTTTGGGATAATCCCGACGCCGCGCAGAAAATTACGCAGGAATTGAACGACGTTAAATCGGGGATTGAGACTTATAAAAGTCTTTTGGCGAAATTCGATGACGCGCAGATTTTATTGGAACTTGCACTTGAGGAACAAGACGATTCGCAGGAGTCGGATATTGCGGCGGAAATTTCTGCGATTGAAAACGGTTTGGAAAATCTGCGCCTTGAAATAATGCTTAGCGAACCATACGACGCCAATAACGCGATTTTGACTTTGCACGCGGGAGCCGGCGGTACTGAAGCTCAAGATTGGACGCAAATGCTTTTGAGAATGTACACACGCTGGGCTGAACGTCACGGCTTCGAGATTGAGACGGTTGACTTGTTGCCGGGCGATGAGGCAGGCGTTAAATCTGCGTCGCTGTTTATCAAAGGTCACAATGCTTATGGCTATTTGAAATCGGAAAAGGGAATTCACAGGCTGGTTAGAATTTCGCCGTTCGATTCAAATGCTCGGCGTCACACGTCGTTTAGTGCTTGCGATATCATGCCGGAAATTGATGACGCGGTCGAAGTCGATATAAATATGGCGGACGTTCGCGTTGATACATACAGAGCGAGCGGCGCGGGCGGTCAGCACATTAACAAAACTTCTTCCGCTGTTCGCATGACGCATATTCCCACGGGAATTGTTGTTCAATGTCAAAATGAGCGTTCGCAAATTCAAAACCGCGAGCGTTGCCTGAAAATGTTGCGTGCAAAACTTTTTGAGCTTGAACTTGAGAAAAAAGAGGCGGAACTTGCCGGACTGGAAGGCGACTTGAAAAAAATCGAATGGGGCAGCCAGATTCGCTCCTACGTCTTCCAACCCTACAAGCTTGTTAAAGATTTGCGTACAGGTGAGGAAACCGGCAACGTTCAAGCCGTAATGGACGGCGAAATTGATCCGTTTATCCGCGCCTACCTTGCCGCAAAAGCTAATTTAGTGATTAAGGAGTAGGAGACCCATGAAAAAATTTTTAGCCGTGATAGTCGTCCTGCTTGTTGCCGTGATTGCGTTTGCTCAATTCGCCGTGCCAAAAGCTTTGACGAACTATCTAAAAAATATTGTCACCGACGCCACCAAAGCGCAGGAAGTTGCTTTGACGCTGGACTCCCTGCCTAGCGCGAAAATTTGTTTAGGTTATATCGATAAATTGCACTGCACAGCTGCCGACGCCACGATTGGCGACCTGAATTTAAAACAAGCGGAACTTGAAGGTACAACTCTGCACATCGACATTAAAGAAATTTTAATGCCGACTGACGGTATCAGCCGCGAAGAACATACCAATCGTTGCTTACAGTCGGCAGGAAGTTTGGAACTTAGCGGCGTCATCACTGCGGACAGCTTGAGAAATTTTCTTGCCGAAAAAGTTGACCGCGTGGAAAATCCGCAAGTCACAATGACACCCGAAGGTATCACCGTGGCTGGCAAAGTTAAAATTCTCGGCAGGGAAGCGGACGTTCAAATTGGCGGACAGATCATCGCCCGCGAAGGCGATCTTTATTTCCAAATGATTAATCTCAACGTGGAAAATGCTATTCTGCGCCGCGTCAATCTTGATAAATTTTTGGGCGATTTCAACTTAACAAAATCTGTAAAAATGCCGTTCGGTTTGCAGTTCCGCACAGTTGAAATGCGTCAGGGCGAAGCTTTCGTCAAAGCAACAAGAGATTAATTTTATGAACAGGAGATGCGATTATGTTTAAAGTTTTGCTTTGGGATTATGCCGGATTTGCTGAAGAATGGATTGAAAAATTTTCCGATAAAAAATATGTTGAGGTTGTAGGCAAAATTACTCCGCAAGATTCGGTGCCGGAAATTTTGCTCAAGGAAGATGCTTGGGACTGGCTGTTGATTTTTGAGCAGGGCAAAAGAAATTTTTTCGACGCGACGATTCAAATGTTGAAACTGCCGCGTGAGAAAGTAATTTACGCGCTGGACATAGTTAGCTGGATACAACACAACAAAACCGCATTTGTGCTAAATAATTCGTCTACAGTCATTCATTTGCACGCACTCTTTTCTATTAATCAGCTGTTAAATAATTTTACCACCTGCACGGTTGAAGGTCTCTCGTATATCGCCACGTCAAAGGACAATGCCCTTATGCGTTTCATGTATGCAAATCGCGTTAATCATGCGGCGGGGAATATGAAACAATTCCAAGCACTGTCAAAAAAATATTACAATGTTGATGACGGGGGGGGGTGCTTTTTAGATTTGGGCGCGAACATCGGCACGACGGGAATTTATTTTACAAAGAAACTCGCCCCGAATTTAAAGTTGCTTGCCTTTGAACCCGACACCGAAAATTTTAAACTCCTGCGCATAAATTTAATCCTCAACGACATGAACACCGACAAAGTTACGATTGTCAACTGCGGGCTTGGTGACAAATTCGACGAAATGACAATGTATAGAGATCTGGAAAATCCCGGACATA
>CAJONF010000160.1 GCA_905236665.1 uncultured Selenomonadaceae bacterium
CGTTGAAGCAGGAATGGGACATAAGAGTTTACAACTTTTTATAAGTTCTCAGTAACGGAAACGACAATGTTAACTAAACAAGCAAAACAGGAGATTATGGAAAAATTTGCCGTGCATGAAGGTGACACCGGTTCACCGGAAGTTCAAATCGCACTTTTGACGGCGCGCATTTCCTATTTGACTGAACACCTTAAAGAGCACAAAAAAGATCATCATTCGCGCCGCGGTTTGCTGAAAATGGTCGGTCAACGTCGCCGCCTTTTGAGCTATCTGAACAAAAAAGATATCAATCGCTACCGCGAAATTCTCTCTCAACTCAATCTCCGCAAATAATTTTTTCAATAGACCAAAAACGGGACAGGCTTTAATGCTTGTCTCTTTTTTTATAACAAAAATCCTGTTGACTTTAGCCACGCTTTTTATTATTCTCAATGTGGGGTGAGAGAAACTTTGAATTGGAAGATGAAAATCTACGATGCTTGTACGAGTCCAGCTGTTAAAAATTTTATTAGGCGCGTCGACGGTTTTTGCGAACGGAATTTACCGACTGTTCACGAAAAATTTTTTCTGCCGTTCAAAAATGCCGCCAAGTCCGCGCTGTTAAAATTTTCCATGACGCCGCAAGAACCTGTTGCACCGATTGAAACTGTAGAAAATGTTGAGACTGCGGAAATGGGCGGGGAAGTTAGAAAAATTTTGACTTTCTGGGAAAATTCTACGCAGGAAAATTTTTATCCGCTGGTCAGTGTCATAGTTCCGAATTTTAACCACGCGCCATATCTGCGCGAACGTCTGGAGACAATTTATGCACAGACTTATAAAAATTTTGAAGTGATTCTTTTGGACGACGCTTCTACTGATAATAGCCGAGAGATTTTGCGCGAATTCCAAAAGTTGCACGCCGATAACACGCGAACTATCTTTAACGAAAAAAATTCCGGCGGAGTCTTCAACCAGTGGCGAAAAGGTATAAGCGCGGCGCGTGGCGATTTGATTTGGATTGCTGAGAGCGACGATTTTAGCGCGGAAAATTTTTTATCTGAACTGGTGCCCGCCTTTGGTGATGAGACGATTCAGCTAGCTTTTTGCCGCACAGATTTTGTTCAAGATGGCGAAAAAATTTTCACGACCGAACAATATCTTTGCGACTTGCCGGGTTTTGACTGGGGAAATATTTTCGCGATAACTGCCGCGGAATTTGTTGCGAACGGTTTTGCGATTAAGAATATAATTCCGAACGTGAGCGGAACGATTTTCCGCCGCCCGAAAAATTTTCACGCCGAAATTTTGGAACTGTGGAGCGACATGAAACTTTGTGGCGATTGGGCGTTTTATCTCAACGTGATTAAAGGCGGCTGTGTTTACTATTCGCCACGCGCCACAAATTTTTATCGCGTTCACAAAAAAAGCACGTCTCTAAAAATTCAAAAGGAGCCGCGCTATTTTATTGAGCACGAACGCATTGCCGAATTCATTGCCAAAAATTATATCGTGCCGGCGGAAATTCATCAGGAACATTTAAAAAAGTTGGAAGAACATTTTTTGGGCTATTACGGCGGCAAAGATTTAAACGAGTTGAAAGAACTTTTCCGGCTAGAAAAGATTTTAAAAATCAAACGCAAGCCGAATATTTTTATGGGCGTCTTCTCGATGAGCATTGGCGGCGGTGAAACTTTCCCGCTGATTTTAGCTAACGAACTCAGCCGCCGAGATTATCCCGTTACTGTCATTGATTACCAAATGTATGAAGACCGCCCCGAAGTCCGCCAAAAACTTGACGCGACGATTCCGCTTGTCCGCCTGAAAAAAACCGCTGGGCTTGCCGACGTTGTAAAAAAATTTCGAGCAGATATAATTCACACGCACCACGGTTCTGTTGATGAGGCGACAAGTTACGTTGTAGAAAATACACCCGCCTTGAAACACGTAGTCACGTTGCATGGAATGTATGAAGAGACCGAAGCTAAATATCTGCCGAATCTGCTAAACCGCACAGGAATTTCTGTCAGCGCGTTTGTTTACATTGCCGATAAAAATTTAAAGCCGTTCAAAGAATATAATTTCGGGCGCGAAGAAATTTTTCATAAGATTGGCAACGGGCTGGAACGTTTTCCGATAAACCCCGTGCCCCGCGCAGATTTGAATATCCCCGAAAAATCTTTTGTTGCCTGTGAAGTCAGCCGCGCTCTTCCGCTTAAAGGTTGGCAGGCGGCTGTTGACGCGGTTAAACTTGCTAACAAAATGGGCGGGCGGCGAATTGATTTAATTTTGGTCGGAGCTGGCGAAATGTACGACAGATTAAAAAATCGCGTGCCGGAATTCGTTCACCTGGTCGGCTTTAAAAGCAACGTTCGCGATTATCTGGCGGCGGCGGATATCGGTTTTTTGCCCAGTGAATACCCCGGCGAAAGTTTTCCGCTGTTGATTATCGATAGCTTTTTCGCGGGACGTCCCGTTGTCAGCTCAAATCTCGGCGAAATCAAAACTATGGTCGGCGCGGCGGGCATTGTCTTTGATTTGGTTAATGAAAAAGTTCCGATTGACACGCTGGCAAAAATTTTGCGCACGCTCGCCGATAATCCCGAAGCTTACGAAAAAATAAATCGTCACGTCGCCGAGCAAGCCGAAAATTTTTCCATTGAACACGTCGCAGAAAAATATATCGAAGTCTACAAAGAAATTTTTTCTTAAAACTTTTGAGCGGCGTTTATCCCCGACGCCGAAAATCACGGGGAAATTTTTTTTGCTGATTAAAGGAGTGATACCTTTGAATTTAGACGGCTTTTCTATGCGCCCATTGACAATCGAACTTGAAAAAAATTTAGTCGGTGGACGAATTGATAAAATCACGCAACAGAACAAAGCAAATTTAACTTTTACAATCCGACAACCGGGCAAAACTTTTCTGCTTAGAATTTCAACCGCGCCGCAAAATCCTTCCGTGCATATAATAAAAAAATCTCCCGAAAATTTGCCGGAGCCACCGACTTTTTGCATGGTCTTGAGAAAAAATTTAGAGGGCGGGCGTATCGCGGCAATTCGTCAGCACGAACTCGACAGAATAATTTTTATCGACGTTGATTCAATCGGAGCGGGCGGAAAAATTCAAACGTTCACGCTCGCGGCAGAACTTATCGGCAAGTACAGCAATCTGATTCTGATTAATGACGGACAAATCGTCGACGCGCTAAAAAAAATCGGTACAAATTCAAGCCGCGTCCGAACAGTTTTGCCGAATCAAAATTATCAGTTGCCGCCCGCGCAGAATAAGCTTGATATTTTTGCCGTTGATACGCAAAAAATCATCGAACGTATTAAATTTGATGATTCGCGCCTCGATAAGGCGATCTTAAATGTTTGTCAAGGTTTTTCGCCGCAAATTTCTAAGGAAGTCGCTTTTCAAGCCGAAAAATATAATTTACTCGACGCGCTGATTAATATTCGGGAAAATTTTTCGCCGTGCATGATTCAAGACGATTCTGGAAAAATTCTGGCGATTAGTGCCGTCAAACTGAATTATCTGCGCGGCAATGTTCGCACGTTTGAAACTTTATCGGAGCTTTTGGAAGTCGCCGACGACATTGCGGGTAATTATGTGCCGCCCGATAAAGAAAAATTTTCAAAGCTCGTTAATAATGAACTGCGTCGCGCTGTGAAAAAAAATTCTGTGCTTGAAAGTGAACTTGCCAACGCTGAAGACGCTGATTTATGGAGAATTCGCGCAGATAATCTTTCGACATACCGCTACCAATTC
>CAJONF010000161.1 GCA_905236665.1 uncultured Selenomonadaceae bacterium
ACCGGCGTTGCCGACCACATTAGAAAATTATTTTCGCAGACAAATTCGGCAAAAATGCGCGGATATAATCCTGGCAGATTTAGTTTTAATGTAAAAGGCGGGCGATGTGAGAGTTGCGGCGGCAATGGCGTATTAAAAATCCCGATGAATTTTTTGCCGGACGTTTATGTTACCTGCGATGTGTGCAAAGGCGCGAGATTTAATGCAGAGACGTTGGAAGTCAAATATAAAAATAAGAATATCGCCGAAGTTTTAAGTATGTCGGTTGATGAAGCGTTAAATTTCTTTGAAAATGTACCGATAATCCGCCGAATGTTGCAAGTTTTGCAAGATGTCGGGCTGGGATATATCGAATTGGGACAAAGCGCGAACACTTTTAGCGGCGGCGAGGCTCAAAGGGTAAAATTGGCTTATGAATTGGCGCGCCCGCTGGGAAAAATGGCGAATATTTACATAATGGACGAGCCGACTACAGGTTTGCACTTCGACGACGTGAAAAAATTAATTGAAGTGATTCAAAGGCTGGTGAATCGCGGTGACACGGTTATAATTATCGAACATAATCTTGACGTGATAAAAAATGCAGATTATATCATTGATTTGGGATTGGAAGGCGGCGATAAGGGCGGCGAAGTCGTAGCTTGTGGCACGCCGGAAGAAATTTCTTGCGTTGAAAATTCTTATACAGGTCAAGCGTTGAAAAAACTTTTATGACAAAAAAAATTATCCCCCGCAACTTGCGAGGGATTTTTTTTTATAAAAATTTTAAATTTCAAGAGGAATCAGGCTAAAAGTTTCATAATCGAAGAGACCACGCGCTGTTAATTTAATTTCGGGAATAACGGGTAGCGACATAAAGGTTAAAGTCATGACGGGTTCAACATTTTTGCTGATTTTTAGTTCGGAATGTGCTTTTTCGTGCAATTCATCGAGTTTTTCTTTAAGCTCTTCGCCGCTAACGTCACTCATCAGCCCGCCAATCGGCAAAGGAATTGAAGAAATAACTTTTCCACCGTTAATCAGCACCATTCCGCCTTCCATTTTGATTAAAGCATCAACCGCGGCAAAAATTTCGTCGTTATTCGTTCCGGCGGCGATAATATTATGCGAATCATGCGAAACTGAAACGGCAATCGCGCCATTTTTTATTCCGTAGCCGCTCAAAAGTCCTAAACCGACCTTGCCGGTTTCGTGGTGACGTTCAATCACGGCGATTTTGCAAATATCTTGCTGTGGATTAAAAATAAAATCTCCGGTTTCGTCGAAATTAACTTCCGCGACGATTTTTTTTGTATTAATTCCGTCAGGCTCAATGCCAATTACATTAACTTTTGCGTTTTTTCGTGACAGATTAAATTTCAGACGGTCTATAGAAAAATTTTTAACTTTGACACTGCCGCGAACGTCGGAAATATCCGCGGGAATAATTTTCGGCAGATATTTTCCATTGTCCGCGACCAATTCGCCACCAATCCAAACATTTTTAACGGAAAAATCTTTTAAATCGTCAAGCAAAACTAAATCTGCGCGAGCACCGATTTTAATTGCGCCTCTATCGTACAATCTGAAAGCTTCGGCGGCGTTTAACGTGGCAAAACGAATCGCGGTTATCGGGTCGATACCATTTTCTACGCACATTTTCAAACTATTATCGATATGTCCGCGTTCCAGAATAGTTTTCGGCTGTCTATCATCAGAACAAAGCAAAATTCTGCGATTATTTGCGGGCGTGACGCCTTTAATCAGCGTTTTTAGGTCATGGCAAGCGGAACCTTCGCGAATTAAAATGAACATACCCTTAGAAATTTTTTCGTGCAGTTCTTCGAGCGTTCTACATTCATGATCGCCGATAATTTCTGCGCAAAGATAAGCATTTAAATTTTTTCCGGTAAGGTTTGGCGCGTGCCCGTCAATAATTTTGTTAAATTTCTTCGCGAGCAGAATTTTTTCTAAAACTTTTTCGTCAGCGTTGATAATTCCTGGTGCATTCATGAATTCACCAAGCCCGAAAATATTTTCATCGCCGATAAGTTCTGCCATGTCCGCGGCTTCGATAATTGCTCCGGCGTCTTCAAAGGGCGTGGCAGGTACACAGGAAGGCATCGCGTAAATTATGTTTAATTTCGTGTGATTTGCGGCGTTAATCATGTATTTTAAGCCGGAAATTCCGCAAACGTTCGCGATTTCATGTGGGTCAGCGATAATTGACGTGGTGCCGCGGGGAATTATGATTCTGCCGAGCTGTTCGGGGCTGATGTAAGAGGATTCGATATGAATATGCGCGTCGATAAAGCCAGGCGCGATAAATTTTCCCTGCGCGTCGAAAATTTTTTCACCGTCGTAAATATTTTCACCCATGCCGACAATTTTTCCGTCAAAAATCGCAACTTCGCCGTCAGAAATTTCGCCGCTCAAAACGTTGACAATCCGGCAATTTTTTATAACTAAGTCAGCTTTTTTTCTGCCAGCCGCCACGTCGATTAGGTTTTTCAATTCAATTTTCGTCATGATATATCCCGCCAATCAAAGCAATGCATATTTCAATATAAACAGCACCGTTAAAATATACATAAGCGGCGTAACGTCCTTGCCCTTACCCATGCCGATATGCAGGAGCGTGTAGCTGATGACGCCAAAGCAAATTCCTTCCGAGATTGAATACATGAACGCCATAGAAAAAATTGTAATGTAAGCCGGAACCGCTGTAAGCACGTCGTCCGTCCAAGAAATTTTTGCAACCTGTTGCATCATCAAAAATCCGACGATTATCAATGCGGGAGCCGTGGCAAATGCGGGAATTGCTAAGAAAATTGGCGAGAAGAATAACGCCGCCAAAAACAGTGTTGCTGCCGTGACAGCCGTTAAACCGGTTTTTCCGCCTTCAGCTATACCTGCAGAAGATTCAACGAACGTGGTTATTGTCGAGGTGCCTATAAGTGAGCCTGCCGTCGTGCCGATTGCGTCTGTTAAGAGAACTTGCTTGACTTTGGGAAGTTTGCCGTTTTTGTCTAAAAGATTCGCCTTTGACGCGCAACCGATAACCGTTCCAATCGTGTCAAATAGATCAACGAACAGGAAAGCCATTAAGACTGTAGCAAATTCAAATGAGAAAACCGAGCTAAAGTCCACCTGCATAAAAGTAGGTTCAAGTGACGCGGGCATTGAGACTATTCCCGACGGAAACAGGCTGAAAAATCCTTTTTCGGGATTGGGAACGTAAAGTCCGACCGCTTGACAAATCATGCCAAGTCCCCACGTAATGATTATTCCGAACAGAACAGAGCCTTTGACATTTTTTATCAGCAGGAACGCAGTTACAAGCAAACCAATCAGCGCGAGCAAAACCGTTATTCCTTCCGAAGCGAACATTCCACTTCCAACCGAGCCTTTAAACGAATACAGCGTAACGAGCGTCGGTCCTGCTACAACAATATGCGCGTTTTGCAATCCGATAAAGCTGATAAAAAGTCCTATGCCGACAGAAACCGCAATTTTCAGCGACGGAGGAATTGCGTTAAAGATAGCTTCGCGAATATTCACCAGCGATAAGAAAATAAAAATGACACCTTCGACAAAAATCGCCGCCAGTGCTTGTTGCCACGTGTAACCCATGCCAATTACAACTGTGTAGGCAAAATAAGCATTAAGCCCCATGCCCGCGGACAACACGAACGGCATATTTGCCAAAAGTGCCATGCAATACGTTGCAAACGCGCTCGCCAATGCAGTAGCCGTGAAAATCGCGCCGGTATCCATGCCCGACGCTCCTAAAATAATCGGATTGACTGCCAGAATATAAGCCATCGTCATAAACGTCGTAATGCCCGCCATGATTTCAGTCTTAACATCAGTGCCGCGTTCTCTAAGCTTGAAGAAGTTCTCCATAAAATCTCCCTTTCTTCTTCCTAACTTTTTTTCCGTTAAACGGGGTTTCAAATTTTCGCTACGATTTATCAATTTTCCTGCAAACCGACGCGCAAAAAATTTTTCCGATTTTGTTTTGCTTAAGGCTTGCAGTATTGTATAATGAAAAAAATTTTTAGGAGGGATTCAACAGTTAAAGAAAAGTTCTAAAAAGCTAAAAAATTTATAAGGAGGTGAAATCCGTTACTGAAA
>CAJONF010000162.1 GCA_905236665.1 uncultured Selenomonadaceae bacterium
ATAACAGCGTGGAAATAAAATTTTCCTGCGCGGGCAAATCGTATAATCCGCTTGATAGAAATTTTGATGAACTGGACGAAGAAAATTTAGGCGCGATGATTTTACACAACCTCTCGAAAAATTATTCTCACGAATATTCCGGCGGCGTCAACAAAATAAATTTCTCGCTAACATAAAAAAATTAACCGCTCGACAGTTGAGCGGTTTTTTGTTGCCAAAAAATTTTTGCGCAGGTATAATTAGCGCGTTTTGAAAGGAGGCAATAATTTTGACAAATGATGTAATGATTATAAACGCCTTTGTGCTGTATATCGGCGTGATGATGGCTATCGGCGTTTATTATTATCGCCAGACGAAAAACATGAGCGATTATTTTTTGGGCAATCGCAAGCTGGGCGCATGGGTCACGTCGCTGAGTGCTGAAGCTTCGGACATGAGCGGCTGGATGTTAATGGGCGTGCCCGGTTTTGCATATCTTGCCGGCTTAAATTCTGCATGGATTGCGATTGGAATTGCTATCGGCACGTGGGCAAATTGGCATTTTGTAGCGGCGCGAATTCGTCGATACACGGAATTAGCTGGCAATGCGCTAACCTTGCCGGAATTTTTGCAGAATCGTTACAAGGACACAAGTAATTTGCTTAGAATCGTCCCTGCGATTTTTATTTTGATATTTTTTGTCCTGTACACGTCGTCAGGTTTTGTGGCGGCAGGGAAATTGTTTGAAACGGTTTTTGGTTTGCCGTTCCAATACGCAATTTTCCTAGGCGCAGGCTCGGTCGTCTTTTACACACTGATTGGCGGATTTTTAGCAGTCAGTCGCACGGACTTTATCCAAGGCGTGATGATGTTCTTTGCAATTTTAATCGTCCCGACGTGCGCGGCAATGAGTTTGGGGGGCTTTGGCGACACAATCTCTGCAATTTCCGCTTACAAAGAATCAATGTTTCAGCCGTTGACAAAACCGGACGGCTCGACAATGGGCGCGATTGAATTAATTTCGCTTTTGGCGTGGGGTATCGGCTATTTTGGTCAGCCGCATATTTTAGTTCGGTTCATGGCGATAAAATCTACAAAAGAACTTCCGCAAGCAACGCGCATTGCAATGACGTGGGTTATTTTGAGCTTAGCGGCGGCTGTTGCAATAGGCATGGTCGGCACTGTTTATTTAACCACGCCACTGGAAGGCACGGACGCTGAAACGGTCTTTTTGCTCATGACGAATCAACTTTTCCCGCCGATTATTGCCGGCTTACTTTTGAGCGCAGTTTTGGCGGCGATAATGTCTACTGCGTCTTCACAACTTTTGGTCGCGGCATCAGCTTTCGCGCAGGATTTTTACAAAACTCTAATCCGCAAAGAAGCTAATCAAACTGAACTCGTTTGGATCTCCCGCGCATCGGTTTTAATTATCGCGTCAATCGCCGTATTTCTCGGTTTTAATCCGGACAGCTTTGTTTTAGATATGGTTGCTTATGCTTGGGCGGGATTCGGCGCGGCATTTGGCCCTGCGATGCTTATGAGCCTGTTTTGGAAACGTACAACTCGCCGCGGCGTCATTGCCGGAATAATTGTCGGCGGCGTGACGGTGCTGGCGTGGAAACAGTTTGAACTTTTCGGGCTGTATGAAATTGTTCCTGGTTTTATTTTCGCGCTGATTGCAATTTATCTCGTCAGCAAAGTTGATACAGAACCCGACCGCGATATTTTAGAAACTTTCGACAAAGTAAACGTCAGCAAAATTTAAAATCAATTCCCAACGCATAAAATTAAAAACCGGAGTATGTGCTCCGGTTTTTTTTGTAGTTAAGATTTTTTTCGCAGTTGCATAAATAAAATCGCCGCAAAAATTAAAATTCCTGCAATATCCGTGACTAAACCAGGTTTTATCATCATTATTCCGCCCGCACCCAAAATTATCCGTTCAAAATTTTTCAGCGGCGCGGCAAGATACCCGATCAGTGACGAACTAAGAGCAACCATGCCGATTAACGCCGTAAATAGAGAAATTCCCAATCCGAGCGTCAATCCGTGCATTAAAATTAATTCCGGATTTAAAACGAACATATACGGGATTATAAATGCCGCGATTGCCAGCTTTGAGGCGTTAATCCCCGTTCGCAATGCGTTGCCGCCCGATATGCCCGAACCTGCATAGGCAGCCAGCGCGACCGGCGGTGTCACGTCCGCGATTATTCCGAAATAAAAAACAAACATATGCGCCGCCAAAATCGGTACGCCCATTTGAATCAGCGCGGGAGCCGCGATTGTCGAAGTTATTACGTAATTTGCTGTTGTAGGAACGCCCATACCTAACAAAATCGCCGTGATCATTGTTAAAAACATACTGGGCAAAATCAATCCGCCCGATAAGTCCAAAAGTGCCGACGCTAATTTTAAACCAACGCCGGTTTTAGTCACTACGCCGATTATTATTCCTGCCGCCGCGCACGCTACCAATACTCCTAAAACATTTCTTGCCCCCATCTCCAAGCCGTTTAAAATTTCTTTTGGCGTCATTCGCGTAGATTTTTTTAAACTGCTCACGATGATTGATAAGATTATCGCAACGAGTGCCGCCCGCATTGGTGTATAACCGCTCACGAGCAAATAGACGATTACAATCAGCGGAATAGACAAATGTCCACGTGTTTTTAAAAGTTCGTTGAGTTTTGGCAGTTCTGCGCGTGGAAGTCCCTGCAAATTATTTCTTTTGGCTTCAAAATGTACGCCGAGCCACACGCCGATAAAGTAAAGCATTGCCGGAATCACTGCCGCTTTGACAATCTCTACATAAGGCACGCCGACAAACTCCGCCATTAAAAACGCCGCCGCGCCCATGACCGGTGGCATTAATTGTCCGCCTGTAGACGCCGCCGCCTCAACTGCGCCCGCAAAATCTTTGTGATAACCTAATTTTTTCATCATCGGGATTGTTAATGAGCCGGTACCCACTACATTTGCCACTGAAGAGCCGGAAACTGTTCCCATTAACCCGCTAGAAAGTACCGCAACTTTTGCAGGACCACCGCTCGCCCAACCGGCTATAGAATTTGCCACGTCTATAAAAAATTTTCCAAGTCCTGTGCCTTCTAAATATGCGCCAAACAAAATAAATAGGAAAATAAATGTCGAAGAGACGCCTAAAGGTATTCCGAATATCCCTTCCGTCGTAAAATAAACATGGCTGACGAAATAATCCAACGTTAAGCCGCGGTGAGCCAATAAGCCCGGCATATAAGGTCCTGCGAACGCGTAAGAAATAAAAAGTAGTACCACGCAGACCATTGGAATTCCGACAACTCGCCGCGCCGCCTCAATTACCAGCAAAATTCCCAGCGCACCGATAAAAACGTCCATTGATGTCGGTAAAGCCGCCCGCAAAATCAGTTCGCGATAATTTATCACGATATAAGCTGGTGCCGCCGCGCCTAAAATTGCTAAAATTAAATCAAGCGGATGAAGTTTATCGCGCCGCCATGATTTTTTTGTCGGGTAAAGTAAAAATGCTAAACATAATCCGAATCCTAAATGCACCGCCCGTTGAATTTGCGCGTCTAAAAGTCCGAAACTCGCCGTGTAAATTTGAAAAACTGAAAAACTTATCGCCAGCGCAGAAATTATTTTAGCCATCGCGCCGGTATATTGCATTGTATTTGATTCTTTGTCATATTTTTTTAAAACTTCTTCTGCTGTCATCTCTTTTCTTTCGTTCATAAAGATCACCTCGCAATTTTTTTTGTAAATTTTCGCTGAAACGTTTCAAAAATCCTGCAGATGGTTTACCACAAAAATAAGCGACGAAATTTTCTTCGCCGCTAAAAATTTCCGATTCATTATAAATTTTTTAGGCGTATTTCATCACGACGCCGCGAATCATATCGCTAACCTTCTTTGTATGGTCAAGCGCGTCCTCCACGTCCTCCAAAATATCTTTCCACTTGATTAAATGAATAACTGCGCGGCTAGCCCCGTGTTCTCTGGCCGCCTCAGCCGCATCATCAAATAAAATTCCGATTTCTGCGCGATAAATTAAATCGCCTTGACTTTCATAGTCGGAAATTTTGTGAACGGCGTCGAGAATTTCGCGCTGATTCTTTTTTACGTCGCTCAAAAGTTTAAAAGCCTTTACAAGTTCGTTTGTACCGTCAACTAAAAGCTTTGTCAAGTCGGGACTGCGTTTAGTCGAGTGTCCCGCGTGATACATTATTATTCTTTGCAACGCGCCCTGCAACATATCCACACCATTTGCCAGCTCGCCGGCGATTGCGTAAATGTCTTCGCGGTCGATTGGTGTTATGAAACTCAAATTCAGTTTGTTAATTATTTTTTCGTTGATTTCGTCCGCCGCAGACTCCAAGCCGAGAATTTCTTCTATCTGTTCAAGCGATTTGTTCGGATCTTTTATTAAACTATCCAACATTACCGCGCCTAAGTGAAAAAATTTTGCGTTTTCAACAAATAAATCGAAAAACTCCGTGTCTTTGCGTGAGAAATTGAACATTTTTCAGCCTCCTTAGTTAAACCACGTCATAACCTCTTTAGCCGCGCCCCGCAAGCAAAATAATATCGTTCTATCGCCTGGTTCTAAAATTGTGTTGCCATTGGGTATCGCCGCTTTATTTTTTCGTACATATGCGCAAACTAAACAGGATTTCGGAAGTTTTACGTCCATTAATTTCTTTCCTGCTACTCTCGCGTTGCTCTGAACAATTACTTCTACCGCTTCAGCTCGCGCTCCTTCCAAAATCGATACGCTAACAACGCCGCCACGCCTCACAAACGCCAAAACTTCGCTAGCAGATAATAAACGCGCTGAAATTACCACGTCTACACCGACTTTTTCTATCAAATCTGCATATTCAGTCCGATAAACGCGTACAACTGTTTTTTTCGCACCTAAATGTTTTGCCAATAACGCCATCATCAAATTTAATTTATCATCTTCCGTTAAACAAACCGCCACGTCCGCCGACGCAATGCCTTCTTGAGCCAATAAATCGACATTTGTTCCGTCGCCGTATATCGCTATGCTGTCTCCTGTCAAAATTTGTGCTATATCCTCGCATCGCTCGCGATCTTTCTCTATAACTTTAACATTTACGCCCGCATTTATCAACATTACCGCCAAAGTTCGCCCAATTCGCCCCGCCCCGATTATCATCACGCGTTCCAGTTTTCTTGAGTTCCTTTGTACAAAATTTGTGCTAAATTTTTCTATCGCGTCGGGAAATCCTATGAAATAGGCGTTGTCGTCCACTTCCAACATATCATCTCCATGCGGAATTATCATTTGGTGATCTCTGAATATCAATCCTGCTAAAACTCCCGCCGGTAATCGCAATTTTTTAAATGGAATATTAATATAATTGCTTTCTCTGCCTATTTTTACCTCAAAAAGCCGAATTTTTCCGTTCGCAAATTCGTCAACATCCAATGCCGCCGGCGTCATCAGTATTCTATAAATTTCGTGCGCCGCTATCATCTCCGGATTCAACATTAAATCAATATCAAAATTCTTTTTTAAATAATCTCGCGCCTCGCTGATGAATTGCATATCGCGAATTCGGGCGATTGTGTGCCTCACGCCATGTTTTTTCGCCAAAATGCACGCAACCATATTAACTTCGTCCGTCCCCGTCACCGCAATAAAAATATCCGCGCCATTTACGTCCGGATCGTCCATTGTTATCGGACTCGCGCCATTTGCCACGATTGTTAGCACATCGAGATTATTTTTCACCGCAATTAGCTGACTCTCTTCTTTATCAATCACCACAACCGACATTTGCTCGCTACTTAGCAATTCGGCGATAGTATAACCGAGTTTTCCTGCACCGACAATGACTATTCGCATTTAAATCACCTCACAGACGCCACATCTTTTGCAATTTTCAAAGCAAGGCAACGTAGTTTTTAAATTTTTCGCCCGATTTAATTCCGCAATCAGATATTTTTTGCTAAATCCTTGATTTAAAAAATCCCACGGCAAATTTTCTTCCAAATCTCGTTCGCGCAGATAAAAATTTTCATCTAAGCCCGCCGCTTTGAAATTTTTCCTAAATTCTTGTGATGACTCCGATTTTATAACTATTTCCGAAATTTTTTTATCGCCGCGTGATAAAATCGCTTGCATTTCCGATTCTTTTATGGATTCTGAAATTATTTCTACGCCACGCACTGATTTTAAACTACTGCGCAAAATTTTAAAAGCCGCGTCTAAATATTTTTTTCCGGCGAATTTTGACCACTGAAATGGCGTAAATGGCTTCGGCACAAACGGATTTACGCTTAAAGTTAGTCGTCCGTCGCAAAAATTTTTAACTTTCAATGCGAGTTTTGCAATTTCTTCCACGTCTGATAATTCCTCAAATGGCAAGCCGACCATAAAATATAGCCGGAAATTTTTTATGCCCGCCTTTAATCCAAATTCAACCGCTGAAAAAACATTTTCTTCCGTAATTCCTTTATTTACAACGGCGCGCATTTTTTCCGAGCCAACTTCCGGCGCGATTGTCAAAGTTTTTAATCCGCTTTTTGCCAGAGATTTTACCAGCTCAAATGTCACGGAATCTGCGCGAAATGACGCAACCGACATTTGCAAACGATTTTCCAAAATAAATCTGCAAAGTTCGTCGATTTTTGGATAATCCGATATCGCCGCTCCCATTAAACCAATTTTTTTGCCGAATTTTTTTGCGTCGGTTATATTTTTTTTCAAAATTTCCAGAGAATGATTACGCGGCTTGCGAAAACAGTAGCCCGCCATACAAAATCGGCAATGCCGCCCACAACCACGCGCCGTTTCGAGCAGATACATATTAAATTCGGCATCATCAGTCAAAATTGTAGAATGAGCCGGAAAATCGTCGAGATTTTTAATCCATTGGCGCGAAACTGATTTTTTGAACGCAGGAACATAAACGCCGGGGATTTTTGAAAGATTTTCCAATTTTTTTTGCCGCGGCAGGTGTTCAGAGGAAATAATTTCATCAATAAGCGGCGGAAGAATAATTTCACCTTCGCCGATAACAAAGGCATCAAAAATTTTGGCAATCGGTTCCGGATTAAATGTTGCACAAGGACCGCCGGCAATAATTATCGGGTCAAAATCAGTTCGTTGGCTTGAATGCGGATTTATTTTACCGAGCCGCAAAATTTTTACTATATTAAAATAATCCGGTTCAAAACTCACGGCGAAACCGATGATTTGGAACTTATTAAGTGGCGTTTGAGTTTCTAGGCTGAGAATTTTATTAACATTAGTCGGGAGGAAGAATCTTTCACAAGAAATTTCTTTTTGAGCGTTGAGAAGTTGATAAATAATATGAATACCAAGGTTGCTCATGCCGACGCGGTAAAAATTTGGATAAACAAGCGCGAATTTCAATCTGCCGCCGGAAATTTCGGTTAAATTCGTTTCAGCGGCTAATTTAGCGCGCAAATCGTCTTCGTAAGTGCGAATCATTGAATCCCTCCAAAAATTTTTCGTCATTATAACAGAAAAAAGCCCGCCCCGATTTGGGACGAGCTGAAAATTTTTTATGGTGACTAAATTTTAATCTTGCGGTCTGGGTTTTCTGATAAAGCCGAGAATCACGGAACCGACGATTGAGCCGACGATAATCGAGAGCAGATACATAAGCGGGTTGCCGATGGTCGGGACGACGAAAATTCCGCCGTGCGGAGCCATAAGCGTGCAGTCAAACATCATAACGCCCGCGCCTGCAATAGCCGAACCGACAACGCAAGCCGGAATGACATGGAGCGGGTCACCAGCTGCAAACGGAATCGCGCCTTCAGTGATGAACGATAAGCCCATAATGATATTGGTTGCAGTAGTTTTTTGTTCACTCTTTGTGAATTTGCTTTTAAAGAAAATGGTAGCAAGCGCAATAGCAATCGGGGGAACCATGCCGCCCGCCATAGCCGCCGCGATGACGTAATAGTTGCCGTCCGCCAGCAAGCCAACGCCCGTGACATAAGCCGCTTTGTTCAAAGGACCGCCCATATCTACAGCCATCATGCCGCCGATAACTGCGCCCATGATGAGTTTTGCAGA
>CAJONF010000163.1 GCA_905236665.1 uncultured Selenomonadaceae bacterium
AGACGCGTCTAATAAAATTGCTTACGGCGTCCAGCGGCAATATCTTTGCGGCTATGAAATGGATTCGGCGATGAATTATCCTCTGCGCGCTCATATCTTCGATTTTATTTTGGGAAAGATTGATGGCGAACTTTGTATGCGGCGTATGGAAAGTCTTCGCGAAAATTACCCGAAAGAAAATTTTTACGCGATGATGAATCTGATAGCAAGTCATGATATTATGCGCCCCGTGACGATTTTTGGCGAGGCTCCGTATTATGACCAAATGCCTTATTATGAGCAATCTAAGTTCAGACTTGACGAAGCGGCAGAAAAATTAGGCAAAGCGCGTTTGAAAATGGCGGCTCTTTGGCAGATGACTTATCCTGGCGTGCCATGCATTTATTACGGCGATGAAATAGGTATGCAGGGCTTTAAAGATCCGACAAATCGCAGACCTTATCCTTGGGGCGGCGGCGACCAGGAACTTTTAGCGACGTATAAAAAATTTATCGCGCTCAGAAATTCTAAATTGGTTTTGCAGACGGGCGAACTTTTACCGTTGCCGAGCAAGGGCGATATTGTTGCTTATGCCCGCGTGATTCGCAATGGTCACGACGTTTTCAATCACGAGGCGACGAACGACGTTTACCTTGTTGCGTTCAATCGTTCTAAAAATCGCGGCAAAGAAGTTTCCTTCGACGTGAGCGACTTTGCTAATGGCGCATTCGTTGATGCCTTTGACGAAACTAATCCTAAGAAAAAATATCCTGTCACCCGCGGACGCGTCACATTTAAGCTTGAGCCGTTGGAAGGAATTTTGCTTCATCATGTTCCGCAACAGCAACATTACGACCGCCGCGCAGGAATTATTCTGCACCCGACGAGCTTGCCGAGCAAATATGGAATTGGCGACATGGGCAAAGAGGCTTATGAATTTGTTGACTATCTCAAGGCGGCGGGACAGTCAATCTGGCAAATTTTACCGCTAAACCCCGTGGGCTATGGTTATTCGCCGTATCAATCGCCGTCAGCATTTGCGGGCAATCCGATGATAATTTCAATCGACGCGCTAATTAAAGACGGCTTGCTTGATGAAGGCGATATAAAAGTTCCGCTCAAATTGTCAAAAACAAAATTCGTTGACTTCGAGGCTGCGGACAAACTTAAAACTGCCGCGCTCACCAAAGCTTTTGAAAATTTCAAGGCGCGTCTCAAAAAAGATTCTACGCTTGTTGAAGACTTCAAAACTTTTTGCAAGGCGCAGGCTTATTGGCTGGAAGATTACGCTTTGTTCGCCGCGATTAAAAAGAAAAATAACGGCGCGTATTGGGTCGAATGGGATTTAAAAATTAAACAGCGCGATAAAAAAGTTATCGCCGCGCTGAAAAAAGAACTTGCGGACGAAATTTTGTTCACAGAATTTGAGCAATTCATTTTCGCGCAGCAGTGGGATAAACTTCACAACTACGCGCTTGAACGCGGGATTCAGATTATGGGCGATATGCCGATTTTCGTTTCGGCGGACAGCGCGGACGCTTGGGCTAATCAGCAAGAATTCCAACTCGACGAGGAAGGGCATCCTGAAAAAGTTGCGGGAGTACCGCCCGATTATTTCAGCGCGACCGGTCAACTTTGGGGCAATCCGCAATACGATTGGAAAGAAATGGCTGATACTAAATATAAGTGGTGGAAGTTGCGTTTCAAACGGATTTATGAAATGGTTGACATTGTTCGCGTTGATCACTTCCGCGCCTTTGAATCTTATTGGTCAATACCTGGCGACGCTAAAACCGCAATTCACGGCGAATGGATTAAAGGTCCCGGCTTGAATTTCTTTAAAGAGATTCGCAAGGAAATTGGCGACGCGCAGATTGTAGCTGAGGATTTGGGAATTATCACGGACGCGGTTGACGCGCTTAGGGAAGATTGCGGATTCCCCGGCATGAAGGTTTTGCATTTCGAGTTGCACTTCAATGAGCATGGGCGCATGGGTTTTGTCCCGCCGGAAAATTCTATAACCTACACCGGCACGCACGACAATAACACGACGGTCGGCTGGTTTATGGAAGATGTGGACAACGACAGCAAGGCGACGATTGCCGCGCTGATTGGTGCTGATGTTCGCCGCCCTGATGACATTTGCAAAAAACTGATTGAATTTGCCTACGCGTCGAACTCGCGCTTTACTATCGTTCCCATGCAGGATATTTTAAAATTGGACAGCCGCAACCGCATGAACACTCCAGGTACCGTCGGCACAAATTGGGGCTGGCGTCTTAAATCGGATTATTTAGCTGAAGCGGAAGCAGATAAACTTAAAGCTCTGTGTAATAAGTATTTACGGTAGGGACTACTGATTCCTCACTCCCAAATTTCTAAGGGTGATTTTATGGCGGAAATTGGAAATACTTTTATAGTCGAAAAAATTTGCCCGATATGTGAACAGACTTTTCGCGTGGTAAAGACGCGCTCAAGGATTCCGGTTATCAAACGCGATGAAGACGCTTGCACCCATTACAAAGACTTTAACCCTTATTATTACACCGTGTGGGTTTGCGAACATTGCGGCTTTGCGGCGGACGAAAATACTTTTACGCACAAGATACCCGACCGCCATTTGACGATTTTACGCGCTGTTCTGCTCACGAAAAATATTAAAGTGCCGTTCACCGAAGAGCGCACGCTCGGCAATGCGTCTACTGCTTTTCGGCTGGCTTTGAAATTCCAAGATTTAATTCACGGTAAAGCGTCTAAGAAAGCTAAATATGCGCATCAGCTGGCGTGGATTTATCGTGAGGCTGGCGACAAAGATCAGGAGAACGAATTTTTAAAAAAAGCGGCAGAATTTTATGAGGCAGCTTTAGCTAAAGAACATTTTCCAATCGGCGAGATGACTGACAATGCTGTTATTTATCTCGTGGCGGCGATTTATTGTCTGCTAGGTGAACGGCAAAAGGCTACGTCGTATCTTTCGCGACTGATTGGCGATAAAGCTGTAAGGGAACGCGAACCTAGAATTTTTGACAAGGCGCGGGATCTGTGGGGAGATATTCGCGCTAAGAAAAAATGATTGGTGGTTAGTAATTAGTGATTAAAAAAAATTTTTTGCGTCTCGTGACGTGTATACTGCTTGTGATTATTTTTATCTGCACGGGCGCGAATGACTGCGCGGCTAGAAAAAAAGTCGTTAAGGAAAAAATTTTATACATACCGCATGACAGCCGCCCGATTGTCAATCGTGAGACCGTTGAAATTTTGGAAAAAGCCGGCGTGCAAGTCGTTACTCCGCCCGAAGAGCTTTTGGGCAACCGCGAAAATACCGGCGATCCCGATTTGTTGTGGGATTGGCTGAACAAGAATACTAAAAAAGATATAACTGCCGCTGTCATTTCGTCTGATTCGTTGCTTTATGGCAGTTTGGTTGGTTCACGTAAACACCAGTTCGACGGCGACGAAATTTTAGCACGAGCGGATTTGTTCGCGGAATTTCGCAAGAAACATAAAAAGTTGCCGCTGTATGTTTTCGGCTCGATAATGCGCACGCCGCGTTCAGGTTTAGCGTCCGGTTACGAGGAGCCGGATTATTATCGTTACTACGGCACGAATATTTTCCGCTTAACCGAGCTTATGGATAAGCAGGAAATGGAAGGCTTAACTTCCCGCGAAGTCAAGGAGTTTAATTTTCTGCAACAACTCATCCCGACCAAAGCTATCGAAGACTGGATGGGGCGTCGTGAAAAAAATTTTGCCGCAAATAAAAAGTTAATCGACCACGCCCGCGCCAAGACTTTTGATTATCTGTTGCTCGGTCGTGATGATAACGCGCCCTATTCACAGACGCACAATGAAGGACGCAAGCTCGCTGAATACGGCAAAAATTTGGGCGGTAAATATTTAACGACAGCCGGCATTGACGAATTCGGGCTGGTGCTGTTGACGCGGGCTATTAATGAACGCGCTAAAAATTCTCAAAAAATTTTCGTCAAATACAACTGGGGACGCGGCGGTCAAACGATTCCTTCCTATTCCGACGAACCGATTGACGATTCTATTAAAGCGGCGATTGGCGCGGCGGGTGCTACTGTCACCGAAGAGGAAATCAGCGCGGATTTTGTCTTGCTCGTGAACACCAACCCCGACGGCGCGACTTTTGAGGCGGATAAACCCGGCAATGTTGATACTGCTCGCGAAGGTACAAAATTTTTTGCGGACATTGTGCAAGATTATGTTAGCGCGGGACAAAAAGTTATCGTTGCCGACGTGGCTTTTTCCAATGGTTCGGATAACGCGCTAATGGAGCAACTTCACCGGCGCGGACTTCTTTTCAAGTTGCGGGCTTATTCTGGCTGGAATACCGCGACGAATTCTGCAGGCTTCGCGCTGAGCACGGGGCTTTTAACTTCGCGCATGAAAGAAAATTCTGTTGATGAATTGCTCCTGCGCCGCTACCTTGACGATTGGGCTTATCAAGCTAACATTCGGCAAATCGTTGCAGGACAGCTTAGCTGGCTTAATGGCGACGGACGTTATGCGGCTTTAGATGATAAGTATAACTTCGCCGCTGAAAATTGCGAACTGCTGCTTGAAAGTTTTGCTAAAAGAAATTTGCCGAACTTCACCGGCAACGACAACATTAAAATTCGTTTCCCGTGGAATAGAATGTTCGAGGCGGAAATTTCTTTTTAATGACGTGGTAAAAAATTGACACTCCCCACATGGAGGGATTCTTGCTTCA
>CAJONF010000164.1 GCA_905236665.1 uncultured Selenomonadaceae bacterium
GGAGAGGGTGGGATTCGAACCCACGGTGCCTTTCAGCATCACCGGTTTTCAAGACCGGCTCCTTAAACCACTCGGACACCTCTCCTTTGAACGCGCCGATAATATCAAAAAGATTTGGCAATGTCAATTAAAAAATAACGCGTGACAATATCGCGATAAAAAGTTAAAATCTCTTTGAGAATTTTCAAGGAGGTTTTTTTATGGACTTTATACATCAACTCGTTCAGCAGTTGATAAACGGCGTGAGCCTGGGCAGTATCTACGCGCTGATTGCTCTGGGCTACACGATGATTTATGGCATAATAAAGCTGATAAACTTCGCACACGGCGATGTTTATATGGTCGGCGCGTATATCGGCTTCGCGGCTGTCACAATAGGACACCTATCAATTTTTCCTGCGCTCCTAATTTCTATGGCGATAACGGCGGGGCTTGGTATGCTCGTCGAAAGGATTGCCTATAAGCCACTGCGTCACGCGCCGCGAATTTCTTTGCTGATAACGGCAATCGGCGTCTCGTTCTTTTTAGAATATACCAGTATGTATTTTGTAACACCGACGCCGCGCACCTTTCCCGAAGTCATGCCGAATATTTCGTTCAACTTGGGCGGTTTCATAATCAACGGACAACAGCTTTTGATTCTGAGCATAACGATTGTACTAATGGCATTGTTGACTTACATTGTGCAGAAAACAAAACTCGGCAAAGCAATGCGGGCGGCCAGTTTTGACACGGAGACAGCTCAACTTATGGGCGTCGATTCGGACAAAGTTATTTCCATGACATTTTGCATTGGTTCAGCATTAGCGGCGGCGGCTGGCGTCTTAGTCGGTGTTTATTACAACACGATTGATCCGCTAATGGGAATTATGCCCGGTTTAAAAGCGTTCGTAGCGGCGGTTTTGGGCGGCATAGGAATTTTGCCCGGCGCAGTTGTCGGCGGAATAGTTTTGGGCGTCGTAGAAGCTCTAGTCGCGGGCTTTTTATCGTCAACTTTCAGAGACGCGGCGGCTTTTGCAATTTTAATTTTAGTTCTGCTCATTAAACCCAGCGGACTTTTTGGCAAGAACACGAACGAAAAGGTGTGACAATATGAATTCAGCAAGAAAAAGAGATTTAATAATGCTGGTCTTCGGATTGGTGCTCTATGGCGCATTGCAGATGATGATCAGCGCAAAAATTATCGGCTCATTTTGGGAGCTGAACATAATTTTAATTTGCGTCAATATAATCATGTCGGTTAGCCTGAATTTAATCAACGGCTACACGGGGCAATTTTCACTCGGTCACGCGGGCTTTATGGCGGTCGGAGCTTATGTCGGCGTCGTTGCCACAGTAAAATTTGGTTTGCCGCTGATTGTCGCATTAATTCTTGGCGCAATAGCCGCAGGCATTTTAGGCTTTTTAATCGGCTTGCCTACACTGCGTCTGCGCGGCGATTATCTGGCGATTGCTACACTCGGTCTCGGCGAAATAATTCGTATCGTCATCATGAACATTGATTACGTCGGCGGAGCGGCAGGTTTCAAGGGCATACCGCATTTAACAAACTTCACATGGGTTTTCTTAACAATGCTCGTTACTCTGTTCTTTATAAAAAATTTCGTGAACTCTTCGCACGGGCGGGCTTGCATTGCCATTCGCGAAAATGAAATTGCGGCGGAAGCTATGGGCGTCAACACTACAAAATATAAAGTTATGGCGTTTACACTCGGCGCGGCATTTGCCGGAGTTGCGGGCGGTTTATTCGCTCACCAATTCTATTTAATCAGCCCGACTTCATTTACCTTCTTGTCATCGTTTAACTATTTGATAATGGTAGTTATGGGCGGCATGGGTTCGATAACAGGTTCAATCGCGGGTGCATTCGTCGTAACATTTATATCGGCGGCATTGGCATCTTTCCCTGAAGCCCGTATGATAATCTACGCGCTGGCTTTGATTTTGATGATGTTTTATCGCCCGCAAGGTTTGTTCGGCTACATGGAAATAACAAACGTCGGACCGATTAAAAAATTCCTAGATAAGGTATCGGGGACAAAGGAGGCGGCGACTTAATGGCTGACAATAAACATTTGCTCGAAACCGTGGACGTGTCGGAAGTTTTCGGCGGATTGAAGGCAGTTTCAGACTTTAACATTTATATTGACAAGGGCGAACTTATCGGACTTATCGGACCGAATGGCGCGGGTAAAACTACAGCTTTTAACTTGATAACGGGCGTTTACAAGCCGACAACGGGCGAAATTACTTTTGACGGCAAATCTATCGTCGGTCTCAAACCCTATGAAATCACCACACGCGGTATCGCTCGCACATTTCAAAATATCCGCCTATTTAGTGAACTCAGCGTCTTGGACAACGTTAAAATTGCTTACCATTGCCACGTTAAATACGGTTTGATTGAAACGATTATGCGCATGGGGCGTTATTTCGGCGAAGAAAAATCTATCGAAGACGAAGCTTTAAAACTCTTGAAAATTTTTAAGCTGGAGCAACACGCCTATGAAGTCGCAAAAAATCTTCCCTATGGTGCACAGCGCAGATTGGAAATTGCCCGCGCCCTTGCCGCCAAACCAAAACTTTTATTGCTGGACGAACCCGCCGCCGGTATGAATCCTCAAGAAACGCAGGAATTAATGGAAATGATTCGCTGGATTCGTCGCCAATTCGGCTTAACAGTTTTGCTTATCGAACACGACATGAGCCTTGTTATGGGCATTTGCGAGCGAATTTACGTTTTGGAATACGGCATGATTATTGCTGACGGCACGCCCGCCGAAATTCAAAACGACCCTGAAGTTATTCGCGCTTATCTGGGAGCGGAGGCAATTAATTAATGGCATATAAAACCTTGATTTTCGATGCAGACGATGTTTTTGAAAAATTTAAACCCATTTATGAGCGCGAAGTTCAGCGCGGCAATTTGGAAATTGTTGCTTACGCTATTTTTGAAAATGAAAAACTTCATTTAATCACCGACGAAAATAAAAGTACAGAAGAAATTATCCGTGATCTCGACGCTACATTTATTTTCTCGCCGAATAATTTTTACAAGCGCATGAAACAATTTGAAAGCTTTGGTATTCCGCGTAACAAAATTTTTGACGGACAAATTCTTCAGGTTCCGAACTTAGATCTTTCTAATTTACTCAAAAAAGGTATTTCATATGGAATATTGCCTACGAATCCTTTTAGAGATATTTCTTATGTTCATCATCCAAGATTTTACATTAATAAAAAAAATCTATTACACTTAGGCGTCAAAAGTTATATTGATTCCACGTACATTGACGGCAAAGGGATAATTTCAGTAGATAATTTTTCTTGCATATCTTGGAATATAATTATCACAATGTTAGTTCATACTCGCTTAATCATCTTGGCTGGCAATTTCCTACAGAATTTCTTCCGCCGCAAAGTGACTGCCAAATAAATATCGGCTCGGACGTTTGGATTGGTCGCGGCTGTATTTTAAAATGCACCAATCCCGAAAAACCTTTGACCATTGGCGAC
>CAJONF010000165.1 GCA_905236665.1 uncultured Selenomonadaceae bacterium
CTTGATCGCGTTTTGGGCGGCGGACTGATTCCTGGTTCGATAATTTTAATTGCGGGCGATCCCGGCGTTGGCAAGTCCAGTTTAACGTTGGCAGTTTGCGCTTACGTTGCAAAAAATAATCGGCGCGTTCTATACGTGACTGGTGAAGAAAGTTCACGCCAAATTCGTATGCGGGCTGAAAGATTAAACGCGCTTGCCGACGAGCTTTACATTTGCGCGGAAAATAATTTTGAGCGAATCGCTCACCACGTGGAAAAACTTCAGCCGGAACTTTTAATCGTCGATTCAATTCAAACGATTTACAAATCCGAGATTGAAAGCGCGCCTGGTAGTGTGTCACAGGTTCGCGAATGTTCAGCTGGTTTAATGCGCCTGTCAAAAAGTTTGGGCGTCACGACTTTTGTTATCGGGCACGTGACAAAGGACGGCAACTTAGCCGGACCGCGTGTGCTTGAACATATCGTTGACACGGTTTTATTTTTTGAGGGTGAACGCAATGCCGACTTTAGAGTTTTGCGAGCGATAAAAAATCGTTTCGGTGCAACGAGCGAGATTGGTTTATTTGAAATGCGCGACACGGGACTTGAGGACGTTCCCGACGCGTCGAAATTATTTTTACCGGAACGAGCTGACGACATTGGTAGCGTCATCGTCCCGACCGTGGAAGGTACGCGCCCGCTCCTTGTCGAAATTCAAGCGTTGGTCGCCCCGACGCCTTTTATGCCGCCACGTAGAACTTCAGACGCCGTTGATATAAAGCGAATTCAACTTTTGCTTGCCGTGTTGGAAAAAAGATTGCATTTGAGTATCGGCACGTGTGATGTTTACGTTAAAACAGCGGGCGGAATAAAGATTGATGAGCCGGCGACGGATTTGCCGATTTCTATTGCGCTTGCGTCTAGTTTTGCGAACAGAAAACTTTTGCCGCAATGCGTGATTTTTGGCGAAGTCGGTTTAAGCGGTGAAGTTCGCGCCGTGAGCAAAGCTCGTCAACGCGTCGAAGAATCAATTCGCATGGGCTTTACGAATATTATTTTGCCTAAAAAAAATTTTGCGGAAGTCTCTAAAACCGCCGCTGATAAAATTAATTTCTTACCTGTAGAAAATTTGCGCGATGCTCTAAAAATTTCTATGCCGCGCAGTTAAAATTCATTTTAATTCAGCTGTAAAAGTGCTTTTGCCCTTGTCGGAGTGCACAGAATATGTCACAAGCCCGCGATTTGTCGTCCAATCGTAAATTTCTTCGGTCGAAACATTTTTTAACATACGCAAATCCCGCAAAACTTCGCCGCGATCTTCCGCGTCAAGTTCGGGATTCAGCGTAGCGATTAAAAGTCCCAGCACGTTAATTGTTTGAAAAGATTCGTCCTTAGTTTCGGGTTCAGTAAAAATTTTCAGCTCAAAAATCTTTCCGTTATCATCGAGTTTACCTTCCAGCGAAGTTTTCGGCGTAAATTCGTAGCGGAAAGATTTTTTTTCGACAATCAGCGGCGCGTCAATGCTCAAATCCAAATTCGGAGCGAGTTTTTGCGCGGAGGCGTTAAATTTTTCGCGGAAGTTTTCGGGCGTCATGCGGATTTCAAAATTTTTATCGCCGCCGAAAATATTTAGGTTGCCGGCAGAAATATTTGCATAAAGAAAAAATACACAGCACACGGCGGCAAGCGCGGCGTTGGTTTTTTTGTCAAAGTTGGAATATTTATACATGAACAGCCAGCCGATTGGCGGAATAAATATGCACAGCGTGATCATCGCGGCGGTTTTTATATATGAAGTCAAAATGCAAACCTCCCAAAAAAAATCGCCCGCCAAAACGACGGGCATTAACGAAAGAAAGATATTTTCACTCAGATTTTTGAAAATGCTAAGAGACTTAGCCGAGGACTTCGAGCAAGTCGTCTTGACCCGCTTTGACATCGCCGGTTTTGAGCGGACGAACTGTGCCATAAGCGGAAGAATTGGTGACGATAAGCGGCGTGGTAACAGGATAGCCAGCCTTCTTGATCGCCGGAATGTCGAACGTAACGAGCAAGTCGCCGCGTTTGACTTCTTGACCGTCGGTGACGTGAACTTTAAAGTTCTCGCCGTTAAGTTTAACAGTATCAATACCAATGTGCATGAGAAGTTCTGCGCCGTCGGGGGTGACCATGCCGATAGCGTGTTTGGTCGGGAAGATAAGCGTAATCGTGCCGTCAGCCGGAGCAAGGAGCTTGCCTTCAGTCGGTTCAACAGCAACGCCGTCGCCCATAGCACGAGATGCAAAGCCGTCGTCGGGGACTTCATTCATGAGCATCATACGACCCGTCAAGTGTGCACCGAAGATAGCGTCTTTCATCTTGGGTTTTTCTTCTTCAGCCGCTGCAGCACCGCCGCCACCTGAAGCACC
>CAJONF010000166.1 GCA_905236665.1 uncultured Selenomonadaceae bacterium
CTTGCAAATTCTGCTGAGCTTGCGGCATTTGTTGACCTTGGAAATTCTGCTGAGCTTGCGGCATTTGTTGACCTTGTAAATTCTGCTGAGCTTGTGGGAGCTGTTGACCCTGTAAATTCTGCTGACCTTGCGGCATTTGTTGACCTTGCAAATTCTGCTGACCTTGCGGCATTTGTTGACCTTGCAAATTCTGTTGACCTTGAGGCATTTGTTGACCTTGTAAATTCTGCTGACCTTGCGGCATTTGTTGACCTTGTAAATTCTGCTGAGCTTGTGGTAGCTGTTGACCTTGTTGGGCAAATTTTCCGCCGAAATTTTTAAACATAGATTCTAAAAATTTGCTCGTCGAGGTTTGTTGGCGCATTTGCTGTCCCTGTTGACCTGGCGGTTGTTCAGGCGGCTGTTCGAGCATTTGTTCTTGCGGATTGCCGTCGACTTCGGGGCGCGGCATGAAAAATTTTACCAGCTGTTTTAAAAATTGCATACTTTCAGACGGCTGTTCTTGTTGCTGAATGGCGATTGGCATTTGCGCAAGCTGTGATAAAACTTCGTAGAGAGCTTGCGGCAGTTGGTCGGCTGTTTTGGCGTCGACAAGTTCAAACGCCGCCTTTGTCATCAAAACTGGCTCAAAAGAATCGCCGCCATTTTCAGTTATCAAAGCATTTTTTAAATTTGTGAGCACGGCTTGCGTTTCGTCGCTGATTTGCATTGAATAACCTTTTTCAGCGAGCGTGCCGACCTGCAAGAGCATACGCGAAAAAAGCATTAGCTGATCCATTGAAAAGCGTTGACTTTCTACGGTTGAGCCAATGCCTTTACCAAGCGTCGCGTCAACAGATAAAGATTGCCGCAAAATATTTTTTACCACGTCGCCGACTTCTTGCGGCAATTTTTGTATTCCGTATTTTTCTTCCGTACCGATTTTGCCGAGCGTCGCCGCCATATCTTGAATTGCCGTTTTTAAATTTACTGTTGTCTGCGGTCGAAAGCCACCGCCGCCGTCATCGCGCCGCCTTACTCTGTCTAAACCGTCGGTCGGGCGTTGTCGGTCTATTGGTCTTATGCCGGTTGAGCCTGCGTCTATTAATGGCATTTTTATTCTCCTCTATCTTATATTTTGTGCTTATAAATTTTCCGCGCAAAAAAAAATTCCTGCAGTTTTCAGGGATTAAATTTAATCTTTATATTTTCGATAGTTTATAAAACCTTTCCTCTAAACCCGTTGCAAATTTTATCTGCGCGGGTTATTCTTTATTTATAGCGTAGTTTTGTTTTATGAAAGGCACCGATTTACAGCCGGCAATGGCGGCAATAGCTCAAGCCGAGGCTAACGGCGTGATGATGTATTACGCGCTGGCTCGGCTGGCTAAAGAACAGGGTTTAAACGACGTTGCACAAACTTTTATCGAATTGGCGAATCAAGAGGCAGTGCACGCGGGCTTTTACGCAGTACTTAATGGAAAAGTTCAAAAAGATTTCTGGCAATTCGTTGCGGGCGTCGCCAAAGCAGAATACAAAGGCGAGGAAAGCGTCAAAGCTTTGGCTGATAAAGTTCGTGCGGCGGGATTCACGGCGGCGGCTGACGAAATGGAAATTTTCGCTAAACAGGAAGGTCATCACGGCGTTGTTATCGATGAACTGTTGAAAAAATACGCGCCGAAAACTTCCGAAGCTCCCGCGCAGAAAATTTTTGTCTGCAGTGTTTGCGGTTATGAACACGTTGGAGACGCGCCGCCCGCATTTTGTCCGCGTTGCAAACAGCCGAAAACCGCGTTTAAGAAAAAAATAAATTTTAGTTATTGAATATAAATCCTCCATATGATAAGATAGTTTCGTATGGAAGATTTTTTTGTTTAGGAGGGAAAATTTATGATTAGGAGGATTCTCATTGCTAATCGCGGCGAAATTGCTGTTCGTGTCATTCGCACTTGCCAAGAGCTTGGCATTGAAACCGTTGCAATTTATTCTGATGCTGACAAAGAGGCTCTGCACGCTCAACTTGCCGATGTTCGCTACCGCGTGGGCACCGAGGACGCTTTCGACAGCTATTTGAACAAAGAGGCGATAATTGACGCGGCAAAAACTACCGAAGCCGACGCAGTTCATCCTGGCTACGGTTTTTTATCGGAAGACGCGGATTTTGCTCAAATGGTCGTCGATGCGGGTATGACGTGGATTGGTCCCTTGCCTGAAACGATAAAATTAGTTGGTGATAAAGACGCGGCGCGGGCGTCAATGATTCCTTCGGGAATTCCCATGGCGAAGGGTTCCGAACCGTTGACAAGTAATATGATGGCCATAAAGGCGGCGGCTGATGTCGGTTACCCCGTCATTTTGAAACCGGTATCTGGTGGCGGCGGCAAAGGTATGTTTATTGTCCGCAACGAGGAAGAACTTCATCATGTCTTGGGGCTTGTTGATGTTAAGCAGACGAGATTTTATTTTGAACATTACATTGAGCGTTCGCGGCATATCGAGGTTCAAGTTGTGGCGGATAATTTCGGCAGTGTTATTCATTTGGGCGAGCGTGAGTGTTCAATTCAGCGGCGCAATCAAAAACTCTTGGAAGAATCGCCGTCAATAGCTCTTACTCCGGAAATGCGCGAACGTGTCGGCAAATTGGCAGTCAAGGCGGCAAAGAGCGTGCACTATTCAAATATCGGCACGGTAGAATTTTTGCTGGATTTGGCGACGAATGAATTTTATTTTATGGAAATAAATCCGCGAATTCAAGTTGAGCACGGAATAACCGAGGCTGTAACGGGCATTGATTTAGTTCGGACGCAAATTCGCGTAGCTTCGGGCGAACCATTAAACTTCACGCAGGAAGACATTAAATTTACCGGTCACGCGATAGAATGCCGAATCAACGCTGAAGATCCCGACCGAAAATTTATGCCCACGCCCGGCAAAATTGAATTTCTGCACGAACCGAGCGGTCCGCGTGTCAGATTTGATAGCGGAGTAACGGCGGGTTTATCGATTGAGCCTTATTACGATTCGCTGATTGCAAAATTGATTGTTCACGGGCGAACTCGTGGCGACGCTATCAGAATCATGCGGCGGGCATTGAATGAGTTCATGCTCAAGGGCGAGAATAATTTTGTTAAAACGACAGTTCCGCTTCATCAGCAAATTCTCGACGACGAATGGTTCTGCACAGGCAATATCGACACGCAATTTATTAAACATCGCTTGCCGGTTTATGCGGCGGCTCCTAAAAAATTAACGCTTGAAGATAAAATGGATCCTGAACTTGCAGACCGGCTTGCACGCGGCGGCGGACGCATTGACATTGATTATGCGTAAAAATTTTTCACAACAATAAAAAAAAACGGTGAACTCACGACACGAAATCGGAGCACCGTTTTTTTATTGAAAAAGATTTTTATCAGATATGCGCTTTTTCGCGAATATACTTGCGAGCTTTGAGCGCGTATTCAAACGGATTAGCCTTGGCGGGATCCTGTTCAGCTTCGACGATATACCAGCCGTCATAATCGCTGGCGTTCACAATATCGAAAATCGGCGCAAAGTCAACATCGCCATCACCAGGGACAGTAAACATACCTGCGCGCACGCCGTCAAGGAAACACATTCCTTTTTCTTTAACTTCGTTGCGAATATTCACGCGAACATCTTTTAAGTGGATATGGCGGATACGCGGGAGATATTTTTTGAGAATAGCGAGATAATCTTCGCCGGAGCAAACTAGATGACCGGTATCATAGAGGAGCCAGACGAGTTCGGGATCAGTTTCAGCCATTAATCTATCAATCTCTTCTGCAGTTTGGACGCCGGTGCCCATGTGATGATGATAAGTCATCGTCAAGCCGATTTTTTTCGCGACTGCGCCGAGCTTGTTAAGACCTTCCGTCAAAAGTTTCCATTGCTCTTCGGTATTGTAAGGTTTATCGGCGAAAACCGCTTTGTCGAATTTGCCTTGAATACTATTTCCCTGTTCAGCGACATTGCAGAATTTCGCGCCCATGGTGTGCAAGAATTCGCAGTGGGCAATGAAATCTTTTTCGACTTGCTCATAAGGTTGCGTGAGCAGGAAGGAACTAAACCACGCGGAAGCAATGCTCATGCCGCGCAGATCGAGAGCCTTTTTAAGAACAGCAGTATCTCTAGGATATTTGCCGCCGACTTCGCAACCGGTGAAGCCCGCCAGAGCCATTTCGCTGACGCATTGTTCAAAAGTGTTTTCTTTGCCGAGATCGGGCATATCATCATTCGTCCAAGCAATCGGCGCAATACCAAGTTTAATTGTAGCCATCAAAAACCCTCCCAAAAAATTTTTTACTGCATATTAAGCATTTACTTTGTCATAGTTGCGGAAATCGCGTTCGATTTGCTCAAGGGAACGACCTTTAGTTTCAGGAACGAATTTAATAACAAAGAGTAAGCCCAAAAGACCGATACCCGCGAAGATAAAGAACGTTGCGGAAAGTCCAAAGCTGAAGAGCAACTGCGGGAAGAAGAATCCGATAAAGAAGTTGGTGACCCATAAGCACAGAACCGCACAACCCATGCCCATGCCGCGCAGACGAACTGGGAACAGCTCGGAGAGCAACAGCCACGTGACCGGAGAAAGGAAACCTTGTTGGAAGAAAAGGAACGTGACAGTTAAGCAAAGGACGACGTAAGGCAAAGTCGCGGAGCCTTCAAAAATATTCGAGGCGATACCGATTGCGCAAAGGCAAGCCATAGTTCCAATTTGTCCCGTCATAATCAGCGGGCGACGCCCATGACGACCCATCATCCAAATGCCAAAGAACGTAGCACTAACTGAAATGACACCGTTAGCAATATTACCAATCAAAGCCGCTTGCGTGGAGAAACCTGCTTCCGTCAAAATTTGAGTGCCGTAATACATAATCGAGTTGACACCGGAAATTTGCTGGCAGATAGCAACGCCCATTGCGATAAAGACAATTCTGCGAACCCACGGAACCGCGAGATCTGAATACGTTGCTTGCTGAACGGAACTTTCGAGCGCGATTGTCTCTTTGATTTCGTCCAATTCTTGTTGAGCGCGTTTTTCTTCACGAATCTTCTTTAAAACTTCGAGAGCTTCACCGATTCTGCCTTGAACAATTAACCAACGCGGAGATTCAGGAACACTCAACATACCTAGCCACAGGACAACAGCCGGCGTTGACGCGATAGCTAACATATAACGCCAAATGCCGCCCGTGGAACCGAATGTAACACCTATTGCCGCGTTGACGACGAACGCTAATAATTGTCCTGTAACAA
>CAJONF010000167.1 GCA_905236665.1 uncultured Selenomonadaceae bacterium
AAGAGTGGTCGTAGACGTGCGCGAAGTGATGTTTAGGAAATTTCAGCGAATGCCAATGGCGTATTTCGATAAACACCAGACCGGCGAGACAATGAGCTATTTAACAAACGATGTAGGGGCAATTCAATCGGCTTTGGTAGATAATTTAATCGAAATGTTTACAGAAAGCGCAATCTTAATCGGCTCAATCGCAATGATGTTCTATTTGGACTGGAAATTGACGCTTTTAACGCTGGTAACGGTGCCATTGGTCGGAACGGCGATGAGAATTTTTGGAAAAAAAATAAAATCGACCGGAACAGTAATTCAAGAAAAATTAGCGGATATAACGTCGCTTTTGCAAGAAAGTATATCGTCAATTCGCGTTGTAAAGTCATTTGTTCGCGAAAAATACGAAATCGACCGATTTAAAGTAGAAAACGAATTAAATTTCCGCGCCACGATGAAAAATGTACAATTAACGAGCCTTTTAACGCCGACAGTTGAATTTTTAGCGGCGGTAGCTGTAACTTTAATCGTTTGGTTCGGCGGATATGAAGTTGTGAACGGAATAATGTCGGCGGGCGCACTTGTAGCGTTTTTAACCTACGCTGTGAACCTTGCAAATCCTGTAAAACGTCTTTCACGCATTTATGGACGACTTCAAAAGGCAATGGCGGCGATTGACAGGATATTTGCAGTGCTAGATTTGCCAGAAACAGTAAATGACAAAGAAAATGCAGTAGAATTGCCAAAAGTTAAAGGCAGTGTCGTGGTAGAAAACGTAACATTTAGCTACGACGGCGTACATAATGCGTTGGAAAATGTGAGTTTTGAAGTGAAGCCAGGACAAATGATAGCGTTTGTAGGACCGAGCGGCGCAGGAAAGTCAACAATCGCGAATTTAATTCCGAGATTTTACGACGTGACATCAGGAGCGATAAAAATCGATGGATTCGACTTGCGCGACGTGAAATTAAACTCATTACGCGAGCAAATTGGGATAGTTCCGCAAGAAACGCTGTTATTTTCGACAACAGTAATGGAAAATATCAGATATGGGCGATTAAATGCTACTGATGAAGAGGTAATTGCGGCGGCGAAGGCGGCGAACGCAGATAAATTTATTTTAGACTTGCCGGAAGGTTATCAGACAAAAATCGGTGAACGTGGATTAAATTTGAGCGGCGGTCAACGTCAACGCATGGCGATAGCGCGTGCAATGCTAAAAAATCCACAAATTTTGATTCTCGACGAGGCAACTTCGGCTTTGGATACGGAATCGGAAAAAATAGTTCAATCTGCGCTTGATGATTTGATGATTGGGCGGACGAGTTTTGTAATTGCTCACAGACTTAGCACGATTTTTGGCGCGGATAAAATTTTTGTCATTGACAAGGGAAAAATTTGCGAATTCGGCACGCATAAAGAACTTTTAGCCCGCGGTGGCATCTACAGCAATCTTTATAACATACAATTTAGCAATCTTTAACCAAATTTTAAAGACAAAACATTGTTTCGTGCTATAATTGCAAAAAAATTTAGGAGATGTTCACATGAAAAAGATTTTGAGTAGTTTATTAATCGGAGCGTTTGTTTTTGGAATTGGCGCGGCAAATGTTGAAGTTAGCGCGGCATCTACCGATAAAGTTAAGGAGACCAAACAAAAATTCGACCAAACTAAGAAAAAGTATGATAAAACTAAAGAAAAATACGACAAAACTAAAGAAAAGTACGATAAAAATTCTAATGGCGATAAAATGACTCCGCCTGAGCCGCCTAAAGATAAAGACGGTAACCCGATGGCTCCGCCAGATAAAAATTCCGGTGATTCTAATCGTCCTGAGCCGCCTAAAGATAAAGACGGTAACCCGATGGCTCCGCCGGATAAAAATTCCGGTGATTCTAATCGTCCTGAGCCGCCTAAAGATAAAAATTTCGGCGATTCTGATAGAAAATAAACATAAACTCATAAAAAAAGCCCCTTCCGTTTTGGGAGGGGTAATTTTTTTAGAAAAAACTGCTTCTGCGACGTTGAGCGGCTAATCTGCGAGCGGCGGCGGCTTGCCCGTGAGATTTATCCATTTTATAAACGTAAGCCATAACCTCGGCAATCGCTTTGTAAAGTTCGGGCGGAATTTCACGATCAATTTCCAAAGCCATGAGCATATTAACCAAAGTTTTATCTTGATAGACGGGCACAGCATTTTTCTGCGCCGTAGCTAAAATATGTTCGGCGACGTGTCCGCGACCTTTAGCGATAACCCGCGGAGCCATATCTCGTTCAGCTTCGTATTTCAGCGCGACGGCTTTTCTTTGCGGAACGACGCTTGTAGATTGATTTAAATCGTCTCTTTCGTCCATGTTAATCATCCTTGTTTGGTGAACTTTGTTAAATTATATTTGCCGTCAATCGTCGCGTCAAGGTTTATAGACTGAACATTCTTTCACCGACGCCGCCCACGCGCACTTCACCGACATTTAATTCAGTACCTTTAAGCGAATTTTTTAGCGAATCGAGATAAATACTCCTAAATTCTTCCGCCACGTCGATTCGCGAGAAATAAAAACGCATATCGAGTTGCGTCTCCTCATAAACTCTGAAAACCAATTCCGCCGCGCCAATATGATCAGTTAAAACGCAAATTCTCAACCAAGTTTCTTTTTTATCTTCGCCGGTCTGTTCATCTTTAGTTTTTTCGTCGTAAACGTTTAGATAAGTCGGGTAACTAGCTTCGTTGTCGCCCATATAAAGCGGCATCATCATTTGAAAGGAGCGTTGATTTTGCACGACAGAATTTTCAGAAGTCATAGCACTGCGCATAGCGGTCGCGAAGTCCGCAACATCTCTGCCGGCGCGTTTAAATGCACGCGAATTCATTTTTGACGTGATATTAGCCATGTCGCACATCTGCATAAATGCCCACAAGCGCGGTAAGTCTGGCAAATTCTGTTGAACGGCGGCTTGGCGAACTGTTGCGGGGATATTATTTTGACAAAGGCGAACTAAATTTTGCAAATGGCGTGCTTCATTCTCCGGCATCATTTTTTGCGAGTTATTAACGAAATTTTGCAACAAAGTCATATCCCGCGGCGTCAAATTTGCATCTTTCATTAAAAATTGCGCGAGATTTTTCATCGTCTCCGTAGTTTGCGGGGTATTTTGCAGGGGTTGTTTAATCATGGCGGCTCTTGCGGCGTCGATTTGCGCGCGCATTTCCTGTTGGCGGGCGATAAATTCGCTGCTCACATTCTTTGGCAAATTTTGATTCTGCAAAAGCTCCTGTCCCTGTAAATTCTGCTGATCTTGAGGCATTTGCTGACCTTGTAAATTCTGTTGAGCTTGAGGGAGCTGTTGACCCTGTAAATTCTGCTGAGCTTGAGGCATTTGTTGACCTTGTAAATTCTGCTGACCTTGTGGGAGCTGTTGCCCCTGTAAATTCTGCTGAGCTTGAGGCAGTTGTTGACCTTGCAAATTCTGCTGACCTTGCGGCATTTGTTGACCTTGCAAATTCTGCTGAGCTTGAGGCATTTGCTGACCTTGTAAATTCTGCTGAGCTTGAGGGAGCTGTTGACCCTGTAAATTCTGTTGAGCTTGCGGCAGTTGTTGACCTTGCAAATTCTGCTGAGCTTGCGGCATTTGTTGACCTTGCAAATTCTGCTGAGCTTGCGGCATTTGTTGACCTT
>CAJONF010000168.1 GCA_905236665.1 uncultured Selenomonadaceae bacterium
CAGAATTTTATTTTCGGGCGGAAAATTTTCAGCGGTACAGACGGAAATCCCGCGCCTGCGCCCACGTCTAAAAACTTTTCTGCGCCTTGGAAAAATTTTTCATCCCACGCGCTTAAAGAATCTATCACGTGTTTGACTGCGAATTCATGCGGCTCGGTTATCGCCGTCAAATTCATTACGCGGTTCTGTTCAATCACCAGCCGATAAAATTTCTCGAACTTGTCAAGTTGCGTGTCGTCCAGTTCCAAGCCGAAAATTTTTGCCGCCGCTGATAATTTTTCGCGAAACATTTAAATCATCTCCGAAAATATTTTAGCTTAACTTTGCAAGAGTTTCAAGCCAAACCAGTAAAACGGAAATATCTGCAGGGGATACGCCCGAAATTCGCGCAGCTTGCCCGATTGAGCGCGGGCGAATGGCAGAAAGTTTTTCACGAGCCTCCACGCGCAGATTTTTTAATGCGTTGTAGTCCACACTGTCGGGAATAATTTTATTTTCCAGCCTGTCCAATTTCGCGGCAAGCTCTGCCTGTTTTTTTATGTAGCCTTCGTAAAAAATGCTAATTTCAACCTGCGCGGCGGCATCTGCAGAAATTTTCGGCAAATCAAAAGCCGTGCAAAGTTTTTCATACGTGACAGACGGTCGGCGCAAAAGTTCACCAAGCGGCATTGCGTTATGAATTTCTCCCACGTTCAGCGCGGAAAGTTTTTCGTTGACTTCAGCTGACGGCGTTAATTTTATTTCGTTAAGTCGTTGCATTGCTGAAAAAATTTCGTCGTGTTTAGTCTCGAAAAGTTTTTTACGTTCCGGCGAGGCTAAACCGATTTTTATCGCGTGCGGAGTCAATCTCAAATCTGCGTTGTCCTGCCTTAGCAAAAGCCTGTATTCGGCGCGTGAAGTCATCATGCGATAAGGTTCCTGTGTGCCCTTCGTGACAAGGTCGTCGATTAGCACGCCGATATAAGCTTCCGAACGTTTTAAAATCAGCGGCTCGGATTTTTTCACAAATGCCGCCGCATTTATTCCCGCGATTAATCCCTGCGCTGCCGCCTCCTCATAACCTGAAGTGCCGTTTGATTGTCCTGCAGAAAAAAATCCCGCGATTGTTTTAAATTCTAATGTCGGCTTGAGTTGCAACGGATCTAAGCAATCATATTCAATCGCGTAGCCCGCCCGCATGATTTTTGCACGTTCCAGCCCCGGTATCGTGTGCAGAAATTCTATTTGAACGTCCATTGGCATTGATGTTGACATACCTTGCACGTAAAATTCCTGCGTGTTCAATCCTTCCGGCTCCAAAAAAAGTTGGTGACGTTCTTTATCGGGGAAACGAATTATTTTTGATTCGATTGACGGGCAATAGCGCGGGCCAATTCCCTCAATGATTCCGTTCGCCATGGGTGCGCGATGTAAATTTTTTCTTAAGATTTCGTGCGTGCGTTCGTTCGTGTAAGTTAAGTAGCAGTTCACCGAATTTTTAACCGGTGTGCGTGTCATGAAGGAAAAATTTTGTGCAGGTTCGTCGCCGCGCTGAATTTCCATTTTGTCAAAGTCAAGCGTGCGTGCATCAACGCGAGCTGGTGTACCGGTTTTAAATCGCATGAGCTTGACGCCCAAATTTTTTAACGCGGAAGAAAGTTTAACTGCCGCCCGTTGACCATTGGGACCGCCGTCAAAAATACTTTCGCCGATGATGATTCGCCCGCTCAAATAAGTTCCGCTTGCCAAAATCACCGCGTCGGATAAAAAAGTTTCGCCCGTCTCACAAGTTACTCCGATAATTTTATTTTCCTCGACCAAAATATTTTCAATCAACAGTTGTTTCAAGTCCAAGCCTTTGACATTTTCGCAAAAATTTTTCATCACAGCTTGATAAATTTTTTTATCAGCTTGAGCGCGCAGTGCACGAACTGCTGGACCTTTGCCGGTGTTAAGCGTGCGAAATTGTATGCAAGTTTCATCAGCGGCAATTCCCATTTGCCCACCCAGCGCGTCGATTTCTCGAACAAGATGACCTTTTGCCGGACCGCCGATTGACGGATTGCAAGGCATCATCGCCAAATTCTCTAAAGATAAAGTCGTAAGCAAAGTTTTGCAACCCAGCCGCGCCGCGGCAAGAGCCGCCTCAATCCCCGCGTGCCCCGCGCCGATTACTATTACGTCATATTTATCTGCTATGAACAAATTTATTTTCCTCTCCTCAAAAAATTTTTTTCATTCTACCACGAAACTTTTTTATAGGCAAAAAAAAACCCGCCGAAAATTTTCAACGGGGAAATTTTTTTCAACAGCTGATAAATTTTATTTGTAGGTGAACTTGCCAAGCTCCCAAACTTTTCCGGAAATTCTCTGGAGCGGTTTGTCGCCGGAAATTTCAAGCACGGGAGCAACATCTTCTTCAGGATAAACAAGGAGACTGCAAGCTTCTTCGCCGTCCTGCAGGAAGAGTTCGATAACGGATTTATCGACGAAGAGACGGAAATTAAGTTCAAGGTTTGTGAAGAGCTTAAACTTGCGAGTACCGATATTAACGTCGGTGTTTTTGCCGTCACTGAATGGACGAATGCCTTTACCGCCGAGCTTCATACCTTCGCGATCGAGCATCAAGATTTGGTTATCGCGGTCGTATTTAATGACGAATTTTTCTTCGCCCCATTTAACAGCAACTTCAGCTTTGCGAGCCGCGCCAAAAGTAAGAGTAAGTTCGGTTTCTGAGGCTTCGGGCAATTTGACGACAGTATTTTGTCCGTTGGAAACGTCAACATCGGTGCGGGTTTGGCGCAGGGCTTTCATCTCTTCAACAGGCTGACTGCGAACTTTCCCCTGATGAATTGTAAGTTCACGCGGCATTGTCAAAGAATAAAGCCAGCCGTCTTCCGCAGATTCAACAGTATCAGTAAGGTCGGGCATACCAACCCAACCAATCATAATATGGCGCGCTTCATTTGCGAAAACTTGCGGCGAATAGAAATCAAAGCCCTTGTCGAGTTCGTGGAATTTACCGTGAATCATATCAAGGCTATCAACGGAGAAATGCCCGATGAAATATCCGGCGAGGCAGTGATTTTGATATTTAAGTTCTTCATGCTTGACGCCTTGTGGGCAGACAATCAAAACGTCCATATCTTCAAACTGCAGAAGGTTGGGACATTCCCACATATAACCGAAATCATAATAATCGGTTTTGACTTCGCCAAGCAATTCCCAGCCGCCTTCAGCTTTTTCTCTGTAGATAAGGACAGCACCATTGGTCGGGCGCGAAGATTTTGCCGGATCGCTCATGCGCTGTGCCGCCATTGCGAAATAACGGACGCCGTTACGATAGAAGAAGTTAGGATCTCTGAAATGCGCGGTGTAACCTTCGGGGTTGCCGTAAACTTGAATTTCATCTAACGTAATAGAGCCATCCTCTTGAAGTGTGCCAAAACGCTGTGCAACGGTGCGGACATAATTTTCGTCGCGGGCGTTGCAGGTGTAGAAAACGCGAACTTTGCCATCTTCGACGAAACCGCAACCGCTGTGGCAACCGTCTTTGTCGTGCTCATCTCTGGGCCAGAGAGAGAGTTCCGGCATGGTGTAGTTGATGAAATCTTTTGTGGCGGTGTGCATCCAGGATTTATTTTTATGCCATTGCTGATTTTCGGGAACGGGATTCCATTGACAGAAAATGTGATAGGTGCCGTCGCAACAGCAAAGACCGTTCGGGTCGCTAATCAGCGAATGGGGCGCGTCAATGTGGAAGTAATTGTGCCAGCGCGTAGTATAGGGAATTTCCCCGCGAACGCGTTCATCAACAGCCTGTTTGTTGAACTTCGCCTTGATGTTTTCCAAGGTTTCACCGGATTTTTTTGCCATAAAAATTCCTCCTTAACTTTACCCTGCAGTTATATAACTTCTCTTATGAGCGGGAAGAGCCGCCCAATCGATTTCTCTAACACAAACTCAGCCCTGGCTAACGTAACTTCTTTTATATGCGGGAATTTTCTCCCAATCAATCTCATTTGCCGCCACGCGATTTTGAATGCCAAATGCCGCCGCAATACCTGCTGCCTCACCAATACTTGCACACGTTGGCTGAATCCGCATTGACGCCTGCAAAATAAAGCTTGCACTGATACAACGACCCGCGACAATAAGATTGCTAATTTTCTCAGTTATAAGTGCACGATAAGGAATTTCATAAAAGCCGCCCGCCGGAAGTTTTTCAGAAACTTTTTCGCCGTGAGCGTCGATAAACCACGCTGTACGACAAACTGCGTCGGGAAAACGGCTTTGATTGTGGTAATCGTCTTCAACCATATAATATTTTCCGCGAATTCGCCACGACTCACGAGCACCGAGCATGACAGCTTCACGGCTTATAAATGCGTTTTCAAATCCTGGTAAATGTTTAATCAAATAGCGGGCGATATTTCTCATCATCTTCCGCCCAAAAGTAACGGCTTTACTGTAGCTAATTGGATCGGTTGCGGAGAATTTAACGGGAATTTCGGGACAGTTCATGCTCATCACGCCGTTTTTGCCTATAATCGTGTAGGCTTGCATATATTCTGCCTCTTCTTGCGTAATTTCGCCCGTTTCCACGCCGCGAGCCATGAAAGTTTCCAGCTTGTAACGTTGTTTACGGTGCATAGCTTCGGCAATTTCAAAGTAGGGGAGCTTAGATTTACACCAATCTTCTTGCAGTTCAATAGCAACGTATTGATAAAGTTTTTGCGTATCAATGCCGCCCATTTCAAAACGAAAACTAAGCGGCTGATTATTTCCTGTCTTTTCATAGCCGCGTTCATAATCGACGCCTACATTTCGGGCAAGATAAGCGTCGCCCGTTGCGTCAATGAAAGTTTTAGCAGTTATCGCCGCCAGACCCGCAATAGTTTGAACAATAACTGCAGAAATTTTTCCGCCGGAAGTCAGTGAATCAACAACGACCGTTTGATATAAAACGTCAACGCCGGTTTCTTCGCACATTTCATCATGAATCAGGCATAAAATTTCGGGATTGTGCCATGTCTGTTGAGTTACGCCGTCGAAAGGTTCAATTCCTTTTTCTCTCAATCTCTTTTTCAATTCGGCAACATAAGGCGTGTCGGAGTTGGGGGCGTGAGTGTCCATAAAAGGATAGACGCAACCGAGTACACCGAGTCCACCGAGCGCAATTCCGCGTTCAATGAGCACAACGCGAACGCCATTTTTAGCCGCATTGACAGCCGCCGCAGTGCCTGCAGGACCGCCTCCGCAGACGCAAACATCAGCAGAACAAAGCACGGGAATATTTTTGCCCGCGTATTTAATTGACTTGCCGGAAACTTTTTCTGCCGCCTCTGCACGCGTTGTATCAGTTGAGCCGCTCAAAACAACTCCAGCCGCGGTAACGCCCGCCAATTTTAACAGGTCGCGGCGTGAAATCGGAATAGAAAAATTTTGCACCATAATTCTTAACCTCTCAACTAAATAATGATTTGACAAATATTGCGCAGATAGCCGCCATTGTTGTCAACGACAAATCACGAACGCATTTGCCCATGCCTTCAATGCGATTCAATCTAGTCAATTTTATTTAAAAAGAACCGCGCCCTTCTATCAGTTATGAGTTAGGGGTTATGAGTTAGGAGTTAAATTAATTCCTAACTCCTCACTCATAACTCCTCACTAAAAGAGCGGGCGCGGCAACTTTTTAAACTAAGCGGTGATGATTTAGAAATTATTCGTCATGTTTAAAGAGCACATATGTTAAAGCAAAACCAACTGCAAATGCGATTACGTTTACGATGATATATTGAACAATCTGACCGTTCATGTAAAGGAGCATACCAGGCAGAACCGTAATACCCATACCGGTACCAGCCAAGCCGAGGAAGCTAGAAACTGCACCGCCAGCCGCGCCGCCTACGCAACCGAACATGAAGGGTTTCATCAAACGAAGGTTGATACCGAAGATAGCAGGTTCGGTGATTCCCAAGAATGCCGGCACTGTGGACGAAATGTAAAGAGCACGTTTACGCGGATCTTGGGTTTTGAGCGAGACAGCCAATGCCGCACCACCCTGAGCAATCGTCGCGCAGGTGATAATCGCATTGAACGGGTCGGAACCCTGCGTGGAGAGCAGATAAATTTCCAACGCGCTGAAGACGTGGTGAACACCGAAGATAACGATGA
>CAJONF010000169.1 GCA_905236665.1 uncultured Selenomonadaceae bacterium
GCCGTAGTGTGAAGAGACGCCGCAAATAAAATCGTCACGAACGCCGCGACAAATTTCCGAAACATTTTAATCACGCTCCTTAGATTTGAATTATTTCGTCTGTAAATTCTATCACGGGCAAGCGGTGTGTTACAATGATAATCGTCCTGCGCGGGGCGATTTTTTTTATCAAGTCTAAAACTTTTTGTTCGGTGATTTCGTCCAAACCGGCAGTCGGTTCGTCAAGTAAAATTATCGGAGCGTTTTTGAGCAGGGCGCGAATTAATCCCAGGCGTTGAAGTTGTCCGCGACTCAATTTTTGCGGCGAATTTAAATCAAGCGACGACAAATTCAGCGCGGATAAAAATTTTTTCAACTGCGCGTCGTCGAGCGTGTCAAACATTGTAAAATTTTCTCTCAATGATGCGTCGAACAGGTGCGGAGCTTGCGGTACATAAGAAACTTTTGACAGCAGAGAATTTTTTTCCATGTGCGAGGTCGGCAATTCGTTCCAGAAAATTTCGCCGGTTGTCGGTTGCAAAATTCCCGCCAAAAGTTTTAGCAATGTTGACTTGCCCGCGCCCGATTCACCGATTAACGCCGTGATTTTTCCTGCAGAAAATTTTAAGTTCACGTGTTCAAAGACTGGCGAAAATTTTTTCGGATAAGTAAAGCTCACGTCGTTTAACAAAATTTCCGGCGGCATTAAAATTTTTTTAACAGAACCAGAAATTTTTTCTTGTTCGTATAAAAATTTTTTCAGCCTGTCGAGTGACAAGCGAGCCGAAATCATCACGTGAAACATCACGCCAAATTTTCTTATCGGCAAAAAAAATTCCGGAGCGAGCAACAATAAAAACAACGCCGCTTGAAATTCTACGCCGCCCGCCACCAATCGAAGCCCCAACGTCACGGCAACCAGCGCGATTGACAGCGTGGTTATCAATTCGAGCGCGAATGACGACACGAATGCCAATTTCAACACGTCCAAAGTTGCCGCCGATGATTTTTGCGACGCCTCACAAATTTTTTTTGCGCCCGCGTCGATTCGATTGAACATTTTTAAAGTTGTGATTGCAGATAACAATTCGCGAAATTCGCCGTTGAGTCTTTGAAGTTCAGCCCACGCCCGTGCGTTTTTTTCAGCCGTTGCCCTGCCGATAAGCCACAAAAGTAGCGGCGCGATTGGCAATGTCATCAGCAAAATTATCGCCGTCAATAAATCCGTGAACGCCGCGCAGATTAAAAATACCGGCAAAAAAATTATCGCGGAAAAAATTTGCGGTGCGACTTTCAAAAAGAATTCGTCCGAAGTTTGCAAAGTGTCAAATATCAGCGTCAAGAGTTCGCCGCTTGAAATTTCTTTATCAAAAATCTGCGCGTGAATTTTTTTTCGGAAGGAAGTTTGCAAATCCGTTGACAGCCGCGCAAAAAATTTTTCTGCCAAGCCCGATAAAAAAAATCTGCCGGCGAAGAATCCGAATGCCGCAAATAAAAATTTTTCTGCCGCCGTGTCGATAAATTTTACCAGCATTGCCGCGCCGAGCAAAATAAAAAATCCTTCGACGAGTTTGCACGCCGCAATCTTGCCGAGGATTTTTTTATTCGATTTAAAAAATTCAATGATAGTAAACATCAGCCGGAGTCACGCGATCTTTAAAAATTTTGTACGTCCACGCCTGGTAAATCAAAACAATCGGTACGAATACAGCCGCGGCGATTGTCATCAGCGTCAAAGTATGCGGCGTCGAGGCGGCGTTATAAATATTCAAGCTCCATTCGGGCATTAGACTTGAAACCATGATTCGCGGGAATAGCGCAGTAAAAAATCCAATCGTCAAGAAAGCAATAGACAGCGTTGACGCTACAAAAGCCCTGCAACCGTTGCCGGTCGCCGCGCCTGCACAACTGACAATCAACGCGACGATTGACGCGCCGAGGAAAATAATCGTGCCGACTTTAGATAAAATATCCGTTTCAAGGGCGGCGATCGCGGCGAACAAAACATAAGCAATAAGCGTGGCAATACCTAGGCAAATACTTTTTTGTTTAAGTTCGTGTAAAAGTCCGGCGTCCGCAATTTTTATCAGCAAAAAGTTCGTGCCGTGGAAGGCGAACATTAACACGAAGAAAATCCCGCCCATGAGCGCGCACGGATTGAGCAGGTCAAAGAAAGTTCCGACGTAATGCATTTGGGAATTTATCGGCAAGCCGCGCAGGAGATTGACAACCGCCACGCCCCATAACAGCGCAGGAACATAGCTTCCAAACATAATTCCGCCGTCCCAGAAATTTATCCAATCCGACGATTTAAATTTCCCGCGCAGTTCAAATGCTACGCCGCGCATAATTAAGGCGAGCAACATCAGAAACAGCGCGATATAAAATGTGCTAAACATCGTGGCGTAAACGTGTGGAAATGCCGCAAATGTCGCGCCGCCCGCCGTTATCATCCAAACTTCGTTGCCATCCCACACCGGACCGATAGCGCGGACAAATTGGGCGCGTTCATTTTTCGGGCGACCAAGCATCATCATGCCCACGCCGTAATCAAAGCCTTCAAGGATAAAAAATCCCGTGAAGAGCACCGTTATCAAGACAAACCAAATTATATTTAAATCCACAATTCTCACTCTCCTTTCAGCGCATCAAAATCGAATAAACGACGGTTATTGCAATGGTTGAGACGCCGATAATCGTTGCGACGGATAAATTTCGGACGTGCTTACCCATATTATCAATTTTTACGTCAAGATTGGCTTGCATAGTCTTCATATCCTGTCGAATATCGCGAATCTCTTCAGCTCGCATTTGATTTTGTTGCCGCATTTCCGCTTTGAAGTCACGCATTTCCTGCATAAACATTTCAAACTTAGTTTCAAGATTATCAACGCGTCTTTCAACGGTTATAATTCTTTCTTCTGCGTTGATCATTGTAATCACTCCTCTTCAGTGATTTTAGTGCGCCGAATGAACATGACCGCCGCGAAAACTGCCAAAACTGCTAAGAACAGATAAATTGCTGTGAAACCGATTAAAGTTAACCAAACGTCCCATGCCGTCAAATTCGGACTGACTGCCACCGCCGTTTTCTGCAAGCCGACAACTATCCACGGCTGACGACCCGCCTCCGCGATATACCAGCCGACAGAATTCGCGATAAATGGGAGCGGCAATAAAAGCGGCATTAATTTTAAACAGCAAAGGTGCTCTCTAATGTGACTGCGCCGGAAAAAGACTTGGCAAGCCGTAAATAAAACAATCAACATCATTAAGCCGCCCGTCCCAATCATCACGCGGAAACTCCAAAACATACCGCGAACGTCATTAGGAATGTAGTAGCCACTGCCGTATTTCTCCTGCGCCTCGCGTTGCAAATCGTTAATGCCTTTAACTTCGCCCTCAAAAGAATTATGCACCATGAATGTAAACATTTTCGGAATTAAAATTTCAAAATCGTTTTTGCCCGCCTCTTGATTTATATCCGCAATGACAGCAAACGGCGCGGGATTTTCTGTCTCCCATAAAGCTTCAAACGACGCAAGTTTCATCGGATTGGCTTCGGCTAAATATTGCGCGTGCATATGTCCCGAACCCATGACGCCCAAAAGTCCAACGAGAGTATATAAAACAGCGCGGCGAAGTGTGCTAATAAACATTTCCCGCGAAACTTCGTCCGTTGCAATTTTCCACGCGCTAACCACGATAACTAAAAATCCGCCAGTGGTTATTCCGGCAAAAAATGCGTGGGAATATTCGCCCAAAACATAATGATTCGTTACCAAATCAAAAAAACTCGTCATAACAGCGCGTCCGTCTTGAATTTCATAACCGACGGGGTGTTGCATAAAAGAATTGGCAACCAGAATCCAAAATGCCGACAAGTTGCTACCAAAAGCGACAATCCAAATACAAAGGCAGTGAAGTTTTTCGCTGAGCTTGTCCCAACCGAAAATCCACAGCCCAATAAACGTCGATTCAATGAAAAATGCCGTCAAGGCTTCCAGCGCGAGCGGTGCGCCGAAAATATCGCCCATGAAACGAGCATATTCCGACCAGTTCATGCCGAAATGAAATTCTTGCACGATACCTGTTACGACGCCCATTGCAAAATTTATCAGGAAAATTGTCCCGAAAAATTTTACCAACTTCTTTAGCTTAATGCGCTCTTCGTAGCTACCGCTGTTTATGTACCATGTTTCAAGCAATGCAACGAAAATTGACAGTCCCAAAGTCACCGGTACAAACAAAAAATGATACACGGTTGTTATTGCGAACTGTAAGCGCGATAAAATCAGTGCATCCATAAAAAAAATCACTTCCTTCTTTTCAAAATAAGGGAGTAAGAAAAATATATTTAAGGTCTCGGCGGAAGGCAAAATCCCGTCATCGTCTATTCGTCGTCGCCATGTTCGCTCGGAAATTTGATTTTGTTTGAAACCAAGAATTCAACCGGTTAAAAAATAATACCCAGCTCCAATTCGCCTTTCCAATCATTTTAGCAACAACTCAACGGACAAGGTATCAATCCTTGTGGAGGTGTGTTTTTGTTTTGATGAATTTTTGATTTGCTGAGCTAAAGAGCTTTCGATTGTAGTGTTTGAGAACTAATGTTTAGCTTGACGGAAATCATCGCCTTCACAAAAAGCGTGCTTGAATAGCTAATCTTATTTGTGCAGCCTCTTAGTTCATCTGCACCTGAACCGACTTTGATCGAAACTTTTGCCCTCCGCCGAGACCTTATATTAAATTGTCAGTAAACAACCCCACGATGGCGGCGGCTTTCGACAATTAAAAAAGTCTAATTTGTCGGGGCTGGTTTACGCAACCTCTATCCGGTGGACAAAGCAACCGGCTACGTTTACGAGCACGAGCCGACAACCTCCAAACCTCAACTTTTCAAAGAGCTACATTCAGTTTAACGAAAATTATCAGATAAAGGAAGTGGACGGCGCGTTTCCTCTTTCCAACGCGCCAATTTTTATGATTTCAAAATTTTAATCGTTGTGTTTATCGATATAGTCTTCGATAACTTCAAGCGAGCCGGCATGAAGATCGAAGGGAAATTTATAATCAACATTTGTAGAGATGAGCGCGACGTCAATATCGTTTGAAATTTTATCCGCTTTTTTCTGCAATTTTTTTAGGAGCTTGCGGACATTATTACGATCATAATCAATCGTTTTTACACGCTCAATGTCGTAGCGATACGTAGTCTGGTTGCCGTCTTTATTGAAAACATAGCCGACGCCAGCATTTTTTTCCAGCAAACTTGAACTTTTGAATTGACGCAGGTCGCGCAGAGTTTCAGCCGCCATGTGACGTTTTTTATTTACGTCAACTGCCGAATCTAAATCGAATTTCATAGATTTTTTAGCTTTTTGAATGGCTTGTGCCAGTTCTTCGCGCTCACTGATGAGCAAAATTAAAAAATCAATGACTTTTTCTGGCGGGAATTTGTTATCAACGACAATATTAATATCTTCATCCTGCTGACCTTCCACCGCTTTTGAGCGAAAATGCTTTTCTGTAACGCTAACTAAATTTTTTTCGTCGTCAAGATAACTGGATACAAACTCAAAAAGCTCCTCTAACTTATTTTGTGCTTGAAATGCCTCTTTTAAATTCATACTCATCACTCTCCGAAAAATTTTTTATCAGGCGTATTAAAACACAAAATTTCAAGTTTGGCAAATAAAAATCTAAAAAAATTTTCAATTAACCTGTTAAAAGCTTTGTAAATGCCTTCAAATATCCAGTTCTAAGGATTTTTCAAGCAATTAAAGTTGTATTAGGGTGTTCTTTTACGAAAAACGCCCACATATCAACGAACTGAATAATTTTTCGCAATCCGATTTGATAAGGGCTAAGACATTTTATAAAATTCTTTACAGGCTCCGTGTAGCGCACACGCAGATATTTTTCGACTTGCTCAAGCGGTCCCCACGACGGAAAATTTACAAATTCATCAAAAGTTGTCATTGATGTTAGCGGCGGTCTGGAAAAAAAGCTAATATGCAAGCCGTGAATTTTTCGTTCATTTAGCTCAGCATCAACGGGAAAACGCAATTTTTTTTCGCGCATCATGTGGCAAAGCAAAACTTCGTCGTTTAATCTAAGCAAATCTAAATTATTTGGAATGGAAATTGGATACATTTTATCAAAAGGAATGAAATGCAAGCCCGTTAATTGATGTTCATTTCGCAAAACGTTGCTAAAATCGCTGTTATGGCGTTCCATAAAAGCAAGATGATAATCTAAAATATTTTCGTCGAGCAAAAAAATATCAATATCGCCTATGTAAACATATTTTGCTCTTTTCGTCGGTTCCAGCAAAAATCTGACGGAATTTGGCAAAATACCTTTTATATTTACGGGAGTGTAGCGAACTTTGTCGGGATAAACTTTTTTATAGAATTCAATTACATTGCGATAATAATTTGCAAAAAATTTGTAATCAGATAATAAAATTTCAACGGATGCATAAGGATTTGATATTAGCGCAAAAAGTGGATAAAGTGTCGCGAAAGCATGATATTTTGCATTTGCATAGGTGCAAAATAACAATGGCGCAATTTCTTCCGAAAACTTTTCGATAAAAAGTTCCGGCGTTAAAATTTTTTCGGGCGGAATATTAAATTCCGATAACCGATCTTGAGGATACCCCCCCCCCCGTCATTATCTGTAGGATCGCAATAAATTAAATAATCGAAATTAAGAATTTTGAGTTCAGCAAAGGAATGGACTGTAATTTCTTGATTTGCCGTTTGCAGGGAAAATTTTTCGCGAGAAACAAAATCAATATAAATTTTTCCTAAATTTTTGCTGACTTCTTTAATTGCGTCCAGCCCTTTTTTTAAATAGCGAGACTCCTCAAAATAAATAACTAAATTCAAAGCTGCCACTCCCTACGTAAATTATTTCTTGTAATTATATCAAAAATTTTTAGCATTTGCTCGTTTGCTCGCCAAAATATTTTCTACAGCCTCAAAAACCAAATTTTTATCGAGTTCGTTAGCTTTAATGCGTGCGGCTTTAAAGGCGGCGTTTAACATGGCGTTTGAAATATCTGAGCCGCTGATACCGTCGAATTTTTTTGCCAGTTCGTCAAAGTCAAGATTATTTGGGACTTCGGGCGGAGTATACATACGCCACAATTTTTTTCGGCAAATTTCGTCGGGAAGTGTAAATTTTATGTGGATGGAGATTCTGCGCATGAACGCCGGGTCAAAATTTTCAATAAAATTCGTGGCGAAGATAATAAAATCTTGAAATTCATTCATCAGCATTAACATAACCGAGCGCGTTTGATTAACGCTCACGTCCACAGCTTGCGTCATATTTGTTACGCGTTTACTTAAAATTGCGTCGGCTTCGTCGAAAAATAAAATACTTCCAGAATTTTTTGCGGCGTTGAAAGCTTTTCGTATATTTTTGGGAGTTTCGCCCACGTATTTTGATTCAATGTCAGCGTAGTTTACGATTAAAATTTTTTTGCCAAGTTCGCGGGCAATAGCGTGAGCCGCCATAGTTTTACCCGTACCAGGTGCACCGTAAAGATTGACGCCGATTCTCCGCGAAAATTTATGCGTGCGTTTAAAGCCCCAAAGTTCAAAGACGCGGTGAGAATTTTCAAAATAGGTTGCAACGTCAAGGATTTGCGCTTTAATTTCGTCCGGCAAAATTAAATCATCAAGCGACCATTTTGGCTCCTCCGAAATAAAAATTTCTTCCGTATCTGAATCACTCTTATTTTCTAATTTTTCATTACTAATTGCTTTTTGGGGGTTAATTGGCATTTTAATCACTCCTATAAAAAACGCGTCCTTTAAATTGTTGATACAATCGTTTGTTCATCTGAAAGTTCTAAAGAATGGTTCCTATGGCGGTTATTTTTTTGATGTTTTCAACACGCAAAAAGCGTAATTGAGGTGTGCTATGAAAGAATTGGTATTTTTACTTAAGCTATTTAAAATCGACAACTTAACTTTTTGCGACAGATTATAAATGATAAAAATTAACTCGTCAATCCTGTTTTATGACTTTTTTTGAAGAAAATTAAACTTTTTTTGTTGACGAAAACACCTGACTTGTTGTATAATTTTTTTGCAGAAAAGGGGGTTCCAACAGTTAAAGAACACTTATAATAAGCTATAAAACAATCCAAAAATATAAGGAGGTGAAATCCGTTACTGACAAAC
>CAJONF010000170.1 GCA_905236665.1 uncultured Selenomonadaceae bacterium
GCTGTGCATGGCGGCGGTTATCGTGTTCGCGGCTCATTCTCAAGCTTCTGCAACGTCCGTGTCTGTTGTTTTAGACACGCCTTCGGGAATGTTTTCGGAACCTGAAAAAGTTTACCAGACAGTTCAAACTTCGCTGGACAACATATTCGGACAATATTCCGAATTTGAAGTTCGTTCCGTGAGTGAATGTGATGCTTATGTCCAAATCTATCGCGAAGAACTCGATCGCACAGACGAATGGGACAGTGCCTATGGCGGCGATATTCAACGCGATATGTCTTTTAAAAAAGCGGATGTTGAAAAAATCGCTGACCATTTCGGTGACGACTATCTGATCTATGTGCGCGTTTCCACAACCGCACCGCGTTACAGCGTCGGTATGTTTTCCAGCGGGCAAAAAGTCAACGTCACTTTAGATTTTCGTATCTGGTCGCGTGAAAAACGCGATCTCGTTTACACTAAACGCGCCATAACAACGGGCAAATCCAATACAATTTATATCGGCGGCTTAGGCAGTACCGAACACGCCGTTGAAAAGGGCTTGAAAAAAGGATTTGAAGATATAGAAAAAGAAGCGAACAAAATTAGAGCGGCAATGTCAGCGTAACATTCAGACAAAGGGGCGTTTTGATTGAACAATTTTTTGCGCAACATCGGATTCTATTTGCTGGCGATTTTTGTTGCGGTAACTCTGTACGATTATTTCACAATAACCCCAAAGCACGTGGAGGAAGTAAGCTATTCGCAATTTATGCAGATGGTTGAAAAGGACGAAGTCGCCAAAGTTGTCCTGGTAAAAAATTCGATTCAAGCCACAAAGAAAGACGGTAGCGAATTTTCGACAATAGTGCCCGATGAGCCGATTGATGACGAAGAACTTCTCAACAAGCTCTATGCCAAAGATATAGAAATAGCTGCGCAGAATCCGAAAGAACCGCCGTTGTGGATGACGCTCCTTACGCATCTGTTGCCGATTGCGCTATTGATAGCTTTTTGGTATTTCATGATAAATCAGGCGCAGGGCGGCGGCGGCAAAGTTTTTTCCTTTGGCAAAAGCCGTGCAAAGATGATGGGCGGCGATAAAGTCAAAGTTAAATTCACCGACGTGGCGGGCGCGGACGAGGCTAAAGAAGAACTTGCCGAGGTTGTCGAATTCCTAAAGCACCCGAAAAAATTCAACGATTTGGGCGCGAGAATTCCCAAAGGCGTTTTACTTTTTGGTCCCCCCGGCACCGGCAAAACTCTTTTGGCAAAAGCTGTTGCGGGTGAGGCGGGAGTTTCCTTTTTCTCTATCAGCGGTTCAGATTTTGTAGAAATGTTCGTAGGCGTCGGCGCGTCCAGAGTTCGTGACTTGTTCGCGCAGGCTAAGAAAAATTCCCCCTGCATAATTTTTATCGACGAGATTGACGCGGTTGGTCGTCAACGTGGAGCGGCAGTCGGCGGTGGTCATGATGAACGCGAACAGACTTTGAATCAGCTACTTGTCGAAATGGACGGCTTCGCGGCGAACGAGGGTATTATAATTATCGCCGCGACGAACAGACCGGATATTCTTGATAAAGCTTTGCTCAGACCGGGACGCTTTGACCGGCAAATTGTCGTTGATAAACCCGATGTCACAGGACGCGTCGCGATTTTGAAAGTGCACACAAAAGGTAAACCCATTGCCAAGGACGCCGATTTAGATATTTTAGCGCGGCGGACTCCTGGTTTCACGGGTGCAGATTTGGCTAATCTTGTCAACGAGGCGGCACTTTTGGCGGCGCGGCGTAATAAACACGAAATAAACATGACGGAGCTTGAGGAATCAATCGAACGCGTTATGGCTGGTCCCGAAAGAAAATCTAAAGTCATGAGCGAGCGTGAAAAGAAATTGACGGCTTATCACGAGGGCGGGCACGCGCTTGTTGGTATGCTTTTAAAACACGCCGACCCCGTCCACAAAGTCACGATAATTCCACGCGGCAGGGCGGGCGGTTATACGCTTATGCTCCCTAAAGAGGACAGAAGTTATGCCACGCGCTCTGAACTGCTTGACCGTTTGAAAGTCGCTATGGGTGGGCGCGTCGCTGAAGAAATTGTTCTTGACGAAATCTCTACCGGTGCATCACAGGATATTCAGCAAGCAAGCCAAATCGTTCGCGCCATGATTATGCAATATGGCATGAGCAACGTCCTTGGTCCCATTGCCTATGGCGGCGATCCTACACAACAATATTATTTCGGGCAACCGCAGAAAAATTATTCTGAAGAAGTTGCCGGCGAGATTGATAGAGAAGTTCATCGCTACATGGAAGAGGCTTACGAGGCTTGCCGAACGATTATCAATGAAAACCGCGACAAGCTGGAAAAAATCGCCATGGCTTTAATTGATAAGGAAACACTTTCAGCGCAGGAACTTAAAGAAATTGTTTTCGGCGAAGAAAAAGTCGAACTGGAAAAGCCGCTTATAAAAGAGCCGCCGCCTGTGACTGTTGAATTGACAAAGCCTGCGGAAGTTGAGCAACCGAAATTTCCCGACAGTCCGACACCGGATCCGGCTTGAAAAAATTTTTTTAGGAAGTGAAGTGACCGAAGTTGAGATTATCGCAACTCGGTCTTAATTTTTTTTTGCAAGGAGGAAAATTTCATGAGTGAAATTGTATTGCATTACACCCGCGCAGGTCACGTGGAAAATATTCATCGCGCAGATGTGGCGGCGGTAAACTGTAAAGGCGAGGTCGTGGCGTCGATTGGCAATGCTTATCTGCCAATGTTTTGGCGCAGTGCCGCTAAACCGTTCCAAGCGTTGCCCTTCGTGAAAAATGGCGGGCTTGAAAAATATGGCATAACCGAAGAAGAACTTGCATTGTTAGTTTCTAGTCACAGCGGCGAAGAAAATCACGTAGCTCTTGTCAGAAAAATTTTAGCTAAGCTGGGACTCGATGAATCTGTTTTAGATTGCGGCGTAGTGCGCCCCATGAGCGGCAAGGCGTTCAAAAAAATTATTGCGGCGGGAGAAAAAGTTTTGCCCGTGCACAACGCTTGCTCCGGAAAACATTCGCAGATTATCGCGCTGGCTATGATGCTTGGCGTGCCCTATGAAGGCTACACTAAACCCGACCACGCGGCTCAAAAAGTTATCTTTAAACACGTGGCTATGGCGTCGAAAATGCCCGAAGATAAATTGGAAATTGGTATTGACGGTTGCGGCGTACCGGTATTTTATCTGCCGATTTATAATATGTCTCTTGCCTATGCTAGACTTTCCACGCCGACTAAGGGCGATTGGGGAGAATATGAATTTGCCGCAATGAAAATCCGCGACGCCATGAGCAAATATCCGCAAGTTGTCAGCGGTACAGGCAGAATTGATTTAGCAGTCAGCGAAGTCACTGGCGGCAGGATTATTGCCAAAATCGGCGCGGACGCGGTTTATTGTTTGGCTGTAAAGGACGGCGACTTAGGCATCACGTTTAAAATCGAGGACGGCAGTTTTGCGGCTGTCACACCTATGACAATCGCCACGCTTAAATATCTTGACTTGCTAACTCGTGACGAGGTGGCTCAACTCGATAAACTTTTCCC
>CAJONF010000171.1 GCA_905236665.1 uncultured Selenomonadaceae bacterium
TCAGATAGCGTTTAACAATCGAGCCGGTGATAATGTCGACAACCTGTTGCAGACGGATTTTGTCTTGCGGAAATTCTTCAGGAATAACCGTGACGGCGGCACCCGCGCTGCGTCCCATGCCAAGAGCAAGATGACCTGCCGTGCGACCCATTGCGATTGTAAAATACCAGCGGTTATTTGAAGTGCGTGCATCTTCCATGAGGTTTTGGATTTCCGTTGTACCAAATGCGCGGGCAGTTTCAAATCCAAAAGTCGGAATGCCTTCGGGGAGCGGCAAATCGTTATCAATCGTTTTGGGGACGTGGACAACATTAATTGTCCTGCCGAGTTTTTTAGCAAATTCGCTAACTGCTGACGAGCTGAACGCGGTATCGTCGCCGCCGATTGTCACAAGATAGCCGATACCCAGTTCTGTGAGCGTGTCAACTACAGTTTGCAGGTCGCTTTCTTTCTTTGTGGGGTTATAGCGTGACATCTTCAAGATACAACCGCCGGTCAAGTGAATGCGATTGACAGCCGCCGCATCAAGACGAATATAATTTTTTTCACCGCGTGCGAGATGCGAAAAGCCTTCATACATACCCAAAACGTCCCAGCCGTGACGATTCGCCGTGTTAGTGACACCGCTGATAACCGCATTGATACCGGGGGCGGGACCGCCGCCGCAAACTATCGCAACAATATTTCTAACTCCAACCATTTAAATTGCTCCTTTCGCGTGTTGAAATTATTTTAAAACTTCGCGCCCGAAAAAATTTTTCCTGCGCGTGTTAAACAAAAATTTTTATCGCCACGTTCCCATTGATTACTGCAGGAATTAACCGCCACCACAGCGAACACTGAAAAAAATTTTTTATTACGAATTAGAAAGGCGGTGTGAATCATGAATGAAGTTGATTTTTTAGAGGACGTGGAAATTTATCTTGAGGAAGTCAAGCGAATACCACTTTTAAGTGCGCAGAAATTCCATACGCTCCTGCTCAGGGCGGCGGACGGTGACGAGGACGCTCAACAAGAATTAGTCAACGCAAATTTGCGGCTAGTCGTCAACATTGCGCGAAAATATATCGGTCAAGGTGTGGCGTTTTCGGATTTAATTCAAGAGGGAAATATTGGACTTATGAAGGCGGCGAAAAAATTTAGCACGAAGGGTAGCGCAACTTTTGTGGAATATGCCGAAGAATGTATCGAAAAGGCGATTGTCCGCGGTCTGCGCGAAATGAAACCATTTGAGCCAGTCTCATTGGATACGCCAATCGATGAACGCACTTATAATGATAAAGATACATTTGCGGTCGAAGGGGATTTTGTCGAAGGCTTGACGTTGTGCGATTTTGTGGAGGACAATAAGACGCCCACGCATTTTGAATTAATTAATCATCTGCAGATGACAGAACTTTTGCGCGATGTCTTGAATACGTTGACGCCACATGAGAAAAAAGTTTTATCGCTTCGCTTTGGTTTGGAAGACGGCAAAGTTAGGACGCTTGATGAAGTAGCACAGATTTTCAAAGTTACCGGCGGTACGGTTCACGCCGTGGAAAATAAAGCTTTAGGCAAATTGCGTCACCCTGCCCGCTCGTCTAAGCTCAGAGATTTTTATTGATTAATCATTGCTGAATAAAAAAAATCCTATCGTCTAAAAAAATTTTGTAGCGGCAGGATTTTTTTTTTCGGCATTGAACAGAAACTTAGCAATTCGGCATAAAAAAATTTTTGGTGTCTGTGAGTTTTCACCTCGAGGAGGAGGCTGCGAGTTTTGGAAAAATCTACGGTAATAGGGCTGGTCGGCGGAATAATTTCTGTCTTTGTCGGCATGATTCTAAAGGGCGCGCCGCTTAGTGCATTGAATAACCCTGCCGCGTTCCTTATCATCATCGGCGGAACAATCGCCTGCCTGTTCAACGCTTTTACAATGGAGCAGATGTCGAAGGTGCCGACGCTCTTTAAACTTTTGATGCGCGGTAGTGAGGAACAAAGCCGGGGCGAACTGGTTAAAACTTTTGTTGAACTAAGTCAGCTTGCCCGCCGCGAAGGTATTCTGGCATTGGAAAGCCGCGTCGAAGAAATTCAAGATCCTTTCTTCCGCAACGGCTTAAGCATGGTTATTGACGGCATGGATCCGGAATTTGTCGGCGACGTTATGGACGCGGAACTTACAATCATGGAGCAACGTCATGCGGAAATGCGCTCAATTTTTTCGCAGGCAGGAACTTATGCACCGACGCTGGGCGTTTTGGGCGCGGTCGTTGGACTTATTGCGGCTCTTGGTAACTTGAACGATATTGATAAACTCGGTCACTCAATCGCGGCGGCGTTCGTTGCTACGATTTTGGGTATCTTCACCGGTTACGTGCTCTGGTTGCCCTTTGCCAACAAATTAAAAATTAAATCTGAAAATGAAGTCAGCCATAAGCGCATGATTATGGAAGGAATTCTTTCTCTGCAAGCGGGCGATTCCCCTACACAGATTGAATCGAAATTGATGATTTATATTCCGCAGGGCGAACGCGAAGCTGCAAAGAGCGAGTAACTTCCCTAAAAATCTACTGAAAGGAGATTTTTCATGGCGAGAAAAAAACACGCTAAAAAACATGAAGAAGAAGCCAGCGAAGCTTGGCTCCTTCCCTATTCCGACTTAATGACGTTGTTACTCGCGCTGTTTATCTGCTTGTTCGCCATTTCGCAGACAGACCAAACAAAACTTCAGCAAATGGCGCAGGCGTTCACGGCGGCTTTTAATATGGGCGGACCTTCATTCTTTGATAAAAACGGACCAAGCAACAGTATGCAACGCGAAATTATCAGCGCGGAAGATCAAGGCAATGCCGCTTATATACAGGAAAATCAACAGCTACAAGAATTGCAACAGAAGCTCGAAGAATATATCCGCGAAAACAATTTGCAGGACGAATTATCTACGCAACTTGAGGAAGAAGGCTTGATGATTCGCATTAAAGAAAAAGCTCTATTCCCGTCCGGCTCAGCTGATTTAGTTCCCGAATCTCAGCGCATTGGTCCAATCGTCGCTGGTCTTTTGGCGGAAGTGCCCGAACGCGTTTTAATCAGCGGTCACACAGACACCGACCCGATTAACACCGCGCAATTTCCGTCAAACTGGGAACTTAGTTCCGTGCGTGCGATGACTTTCATGAAATATTTGCTCGCGATTAATCAAAACCTAAACCCCGCAAGATTTTCTGCCATTGGTTATGGCGAATATCGCCCTATTGCCATGAACGATACGCCGGATAATAAGCAAAAAAATCGTCGCGTTGAAATTTTAATCGCCAGGACGCTCACATTTAATCCGAATGAAGGCATTAAATTGCAAACTGATACGGATTTGGTCGCGAAATGATTTTTGGCGTTGGAACGGATATTATCGAAATTGCACGCGTGAAAAAAGCCATAAGTAAAAAAAATTTTCGGGATAACGTTTTTACCCAAGCTGAACAAAATTATTGCAACGCTCGCGGAAAAAATTCCGCCGCCTCCTACGCCGCAAGATTTGCCGCCAAGGAGGCTTTTTTTAAGGCTTTGGGCACGGGAATTATCACGCGGCTGGCAAATGTAGAAATTATTAACGACGAACGCGGTGCGCCAAAAATTTTTCTACTCGATGCGGCAAAAGCTCTCGTTCAAGAGCGCGGCATAGAAAAAATTTCGCTTAGTTTAAGTCATTCGCGGGAGTTTGCAACCGCCGTTTGCATTTTAGAATTTTAGTAATTAGGAGGATTTTTTTCATGAAATTAATCGTGACAGTCGTCGGAAAAGACCGTGTGGGGATAATCGCCGGCGTGACAAAAATTCTGGCGGATAACAACGTCAACATTTTGAGTATCAGCCAAAATGTTTTGAACGGCTTTTTTAATATGATTCTTTTCGCCGAGGCTAGCGAAAGTAAAATCCGGCTCGTTGACCTTCAGCAAAAATTAAAGGAGCAGGGCGAGGCTATCGGCGTTGAAATAAAAACTCAACATCAAGATATTTTTGACGTTATGCATAAAATTTAAGCCATGAAAAATTTTTCTAGTCACAAAGACGCCAGAATTCGTGCCGCGTTCGCTGTTGCTAAAAAAATTCACGCGGGACAAGTCGATAAAGCCGGCGCAGATTATTTTAATCACCCGCTGACTGTGGCGAACAATGTCGGCAATGACACGTCGGCTATTATTGTTGCTCTGCTTCATGACGTGGTAGAGGACAGCTCAAAAACTTTCGACGAACTGCAAAGAGAAATTCCTTTGACGGTGGAAGAATTGCAAGCTTTGAAACTTTTAACTCACGATAAAAACATTCCGTACCTTGAATACATCGCGCAGATAAAAGCTAATGAACTTGCCGCCAAAGTCAAAGCCGCCGACCTTAAACACAATTCCGACTTATCGCGCATAAAAAATCCAACGGAAAAAGATTTAGCGCGTGTAGAAAAATATCGGCTTGCGTTGGAAATTTTAGGAGGGAAAAATTTTTGATAACTATTGAAGACATAATCGAAACAAACCGCATGATAACCGAAAATAAACTCGACGTGCGGACAATAACCA
>CAJONF010000172.1 GCA_905236665.1 uncultured Selenomonadaceae bacterium
CCGCGCAAATATTCTTCGAGCGGTGCAAGATTTATGACGGTTAAAGAATCTTTTTCCTTGTTGACTGTCACACCGCCATAATATTTTTTATCGTCAATGGTCGTTTGCAAATCTTTCAGCGGAACTTTTTCGGGGCGAATTTCTATAGCGTTAATCTTTAAATGTTCAAAGTCAACGATAAATTTTCCGCCGGCGGGAATTTTTTTTAGCACGTTGCCTTTTGCGGCGTTAATCATGACGCAGGGCTTTGACACCTGCAAAGCAACCTGCTTGACGCCGCTTTTAAGTCCGACGCGAATTTCCGGTTGCCAGACAGATTTTTTTTCATCTTCAGCGTGCGCAATGCTCGTCAACACAAAAAAAATAATCACGACGGAAAAAAATTTTTTTAACATGAATCAATCACTAACTTTCGGTGGAATAAAAATTTTACAACGGATAACTTTATAGCCTTCGACGCGCTCGCTTTCGTAAATAACTTTGAAAGTTTTATCGTCTGACAGCTGATTAAAAATGAACGGCGTCTCATTTGTTAAGATGATGTGCGAAAAATTATAGCGGCTGAAAAAATCTTTGTAATAAATTTTTCCGTCCCGCAAGCCGATATATTCTTCCAAAATATTTTTCTGACCATTGTTGGCGGGGATAAAAACTTCCGAGCGCGAATCAATGTAATAGCGGATACCGAAGTAACCCGCCGTGCCGCCGCCGCTTTGCTCAATGTAAAGGGAAATATTTTCCGGTTGTTCAGTTCGCAGTAAAAATTTTATCGCGGCGGTGTAAGTTTCTTCGGACGGATTATCTTTGTTCAACGTGGTGAAATAAACTCCCGTGACAATAAACGCCGTGGCAAGCAACGATAAATTTTTTTGTGGGAGTATGGAAGGGTGCAGAATCCGCCCTTCAACTTTCACGATTAGCAAATTATACACTGCAAACAGCGTCGCGATAAAGAATAAAATTTCCAGCGGCGTAGAAAGTTTTTCCAGTTCGTATCTTAAAGTTAGCGTTATCATCGCCGTGTTGATTATGAGTAGCAGTAAAAACAAAACCGTCATCAAAGTTCGTCCGCTAAAATTTTTTATTGAAAAATCTTTCCACGCGAACGCCAGCGGAAATGTTGCCAGAAAATAAAACAGAATCAAACTGCGGATGTTCATTATCGCCAAAAAAGTTATACCGCCGCTTAAAAAAATATATCGACACGGGACTTTAAACTTTGTCAAAGAAAAAATCAGCAGTGCCTCCGTCAAGAAAAAGAATTTTCCGCTGACGGTGTGCGCTGTCGGTGAAAACATTTCCGGAACATTTTCGCTGATTATTTCGACGCCATATGAATTGAAAACGTAAGTCATCGCTTCGACGCCGTAAGGATTTATCAGCCCGAATAAAAAAATTCCTACCATTGCCGCTAGCAAAAATTTTATGTGCCGCGAATCTTTTACGAACAGGAATGGCAAGCACACTACCAAAGACATCAGCCACATCGCCGCATGAAAATTTATCAGCAACAATGACACGAGCGGTAGCGGTAAAAGAAATTTAAAATTTTTCGTGCGCGTGAATCTTTCAAGCAGGGCGACTTCCGTTAAAAGCAACAGCGTGGAAAAAAGGTGCGGGCGCGGAACAATCCAGTGCATGACGAGCAAGCTGACAGCAAAGCTCAAACTGAACGACAACGCTTTATTCCCGCCGCTGACCAAAAGACATAGCCGCCAATAAATTAAAATCATCGCCACGCCACAAATAAAATCTGCTAGCCGCAAGCCGTTCACGCCAAAATTTTTATAAAATTCAAAGAAAAAAATTCCGCTTAACCACTGCTGCGTGACGAGTTTTAAATTTTCGTGGATTGTGAACGGATCGATATGTGGGAAACCGTTCTCCAAAATGTAGCGTCCCAGGTTTATGGCAAAATATGTGTCGGCGTTTTCGTGCAAGTTAAAGAAAAATTGCCAGCACGCCACACTTGCCATAAGCAAACAGATTTGAACAGGGAGTAAATTTTTATTCATTGTCTTTCTTGCCCTCGTGACGTTATGAAGAACATTAAATTTGTTAAAAGCCATTAACAAATTTATTAAAAATATTTTCCTTAGTTTTGAGAGTAGCCCTTTCTCGTCAG
>CAJONF010000173.1 GCA_905236665.1 uncultured Selenomonadaceae bacterium
CCTTCAGCAAATGCGCCGATAATTGAACAGTGGTTATCGTCAATGGTTTGTGCACAAAGGCGCGGTTCGCTACCGACAACGCTTTTTAGGGTATCTTTTATCTCGTCAACATTTCCCAAGCGATTTGAATCGCAATTATAAAGGTCTAACGTGAGTTGACGTGCTAAAATTTTCATGTTATCTCCCTCCAAAAATTTCACGCGCCGATTATAACAGGTATTTTTGAATACCGCAAAAAAATTCGCGGCTTGAAAAAAAAATCCCGCTGAATTAAAATCCTTAGCAGAATTTTTTTGATTGGTGGAATGATTGGTGGCTAGTAAAAAAATTTTTTTAATTGCGGGCACGGAAGACGGGCGAAAACTTGCAGAATTTTTATTAGCGAACGGCTTTAAAGTTACGGCGTCGGTTGTCAGCGATTATGGGCGAAAACTTCTTGAAAATTGTGCGGGAATTAAAATCAATGACCGACCGCTTGATGAAAACGAACTTGAAAAAATTTTACGCGCAGAAAATTTTGATATGATTGTTGACGCCAGCCATCCTTATGCAAAAAATATTTCCGAGAATGCAATTTCAGCCGCGCACACCGTAAAAATCCCCTACATTCGTTACGAACGCGCAGAAATTTCTTTTGAGTACGAAAAAATTTTTCCCGTTGACAGCTACGAGGCGGCGGCAATTAAAGCCGCTCAGCTTGGCAAAAATATTTTCCTCACGACCGGTAGCAGAAATTTAAAAATTTTTGTCGAATCGCCCGCGCTGAAAGATTGCAATTTAACTGTCAGAGTTTTGCCGACCGCCGAAGTTTTGGCGCAATGTGAATCGCTCGGCTTGACGCCAAAACAAATTTTCGCCATGCAAGGAGCATTTTCTACAGAGCTAAACGCAGAAATTTTTAAACACGCGGGCGCAGAAGTCATCGTCACGAAAAACAGTGGAAAAATCGGCGGTGCAGATACAAAAATCGCGGCGGCAAAAATTTTAAATTTGCCCGTCGTCATGATTAATCGCCCAAAAATTTTTTATCCTAATCTTGCTAAAACTTTCGACGAAATTTTATCAATGCTAAAAAATTTCTAGTCCGATTAAAAAATTTTATGCGTCGCCGTTCCTAAACATAACGCGGCGCATTTTAATTGCTTTTCAATCGGCGTTGTAGTATATTGACGGGCGAACATGAAATTTGAAAGGAGAAATTTTTTAGTGAGGACGAATAGTTTAATCAAGCTGGTGATTTGCCTTGGAGCAATCGTGGCGTTGTTTGTGATTTTTATTCGACCGCTGGCACATTCAATTCGGCAAGGTCTCGACTTGCAGGGCGGCACACACGTTGTTTTGCAGGCGGAAGATACCGAAATTGCCAAGGTGGACGAAGACGCTATGCAACGCGTCGTTTCAATCATGGAAAAACGCGTCAATGAGCTAGGCTTAACCGAACCGATAATTCAGCGCGAAGGCGAACGCCGCGTTATCATCGAACTGCCTGGCATTAAAGATCCTGATAAAGCTATTGAAACGATTGGCAAAACGGCAATGCTTGAATTCAAAGATGAGGCGGGCAACACGCTTTTAACCGGCACCGACTTAAAGGACGCGCAGGCCGCAATGAATCAGCAGAATGGTCAATGCGTTGTCAATCTGGAATTCAGTGACGAAGGCTCGCAGAAATTTGCAGACGCCACGCTGGAAAATGTCGGGCGGCAAATTGCTATCCTGCTTGACGGCGAAATTTTAACTAATCCCGTCGTCCGTGAACCGATTTTGGGTGGCAAGGCAGAAATTTCCGGTCAGCGCGATTTAGAAGAAGCACAAAGGCTCGCGGTTCTTTTGCGGAGCGGCGCATTGCCCGTTAAAGTCAACATAATTGAAACTCGCACAGTTGGTCCTTCGCTCGGACAAGATTCTAAAGATAAATCGGAATTCGCCTTTGTCATCGGCATTGCGGCAGTTTTAGTTTTCATGCTTTTATTCTACCGCTTGCCTGGCTTTATCGCGGATATCGCGTTGATGGCTTATACGCTCATGCTTTTAGGAACCTTGAAAGGTTTGGACGCGACTTTGACATTGCCGGGCGTAGCGGGAATAATTTTATCAATCGGTATGGCTGTCGACGCGAACGTTTTAATTTTTGAACACTTCAAAGAGGAATTTAGATTGGGCAAGTCAATTCGGCTGGCAATGGACGCGGGCTTTAAACGCGCCTTCACGACGATTTTTGACTCGAACATCACCACGATAATTGCGGCGGGCGTGCTGTTTATGTTTGGCACAGGAACAATCCGCGGCTTTGCAATAACTCTCGGCTTAGGCGTTCTGCTCAGTATGTTGACGGCGATAACTTTAACGCAATTTATGTTGAAACTCTTAGTCAACACGAATATTGTAGCAAGTCCTTCAGCTTATGGCGCGGACGGCTTTGTACTGTTCGACATGACAGCTGACGGAAAGGCGGTGAAGAAATAATGCCGAAATTTGATATTGCTGGGCGCGGCAAGATGTGGTTTGTAATTTCTCTGCTCGTAATTGTTCCGGGCTTAATTTCTATGGCGACACGCGGCTTTAATTTCGGGATTGACTTCACGGGCGGCACGATTATAGATTTAAAATTTGAAAAACCCGTGGCGATTGCGCAGGTTAGAGAAAGTTTAAAACCATTCGGGCTGGACGGCGCGACGATTCAGCTTTCCGGTGAAAGTTCGGACGTTTCAACTTCAACTGACGTTATGATTCGCACGATTGATTTGGAAGAAGTTCAGCGCAAAGAAGTTATGGCGGCGATTCGCGATAAAGTCGGCGGCTATGAAGTCCTGCGCGAAGAAAAAGTTGGCGCGGTTATCGGTAGCGAACTGATTATGAACGCCGTTTTAGCTTTGGTAATTTCTTGGGCTTTGATAATTTTATACGTTGCCTATCGTTTTGAATTGCGATTCGGTATCGCGGCAGTTATGGCTCTTGTTCACGATATTTTAATTGTGCTGGCGTTTTTCTCATTCACACAGCGGCAAGTTGATTCTTCATTCGTGGCGGCATTGCTTACAGTCGTCGGCTACTCAATCAACGATACGATTGTTATCTTCGACAGGATACGCGAAAATCTGAAATTGCACTTCAGGCGCGGCGGCAATGTCATTGAGCTGGTTAATCGTTCGGTTTATCAAACGCTGACTCGTTCGCTGTACACGGTCTTTACCTGTCTGTTCACAACTTTTGCGCTGTTCTTCTTCGGCGGCGAAACTACAAAAGATTTTGCGTTCGCGCTGATTGTCGGATTCATGAGCGGTTGCTATTCGTCAATTTTCATTGCCGGACCGCTTTGGCTTGAGCTTAGGAAATTTGGCAACAAAAAAAGCAACTAGGAAAAAATTTCTAATTGCTTTAATACGCTCCTTTTTCTTGAAAGACAGCTTTAATGGTTTTGAAAAGATACATGATGTCAATCCACACCGACCAATTTCTAACGTACCAAGTATCCATGGCGACGCGTTCGGGGTAGGTGGTGTCACTCCTGCCGGAAACTTGCCACATACCCGTTATCCCCGGCAAGACCATATAATATTCTCGAATATTTTTTCCATAGCGCGGCACTTCAGCTTGAACAATGGGACGCGGACCAACAAGGCTCATGTCGCCGCGAATCACGTTCCAAAGTTGCGGCAATTCGTCTAAACTTTTTCGGCGCAAAAAATTTCCAAGCTTCGTGACACGCGGATCATTAGTTAGTTTGAAAGTTTCTTCCCATTCACGGCGAGCTTCGGGATTTTCTGCTAAATATTTTTCTAATTTCTCTTGAGCATTGGGAATCATCGTTTGAAATTTATAGCACGGGAATTTTTTTCCGGCGGCACCAACGCGCCTATGAGAAAAAATCACGTGACCGCGGGTATCAATCGCTACGGCAAGCGCAATTCCCAAAAGTAGCGGCGAAATCATCAGTCCGCCAAAAATCGTCAACGTTAAATCGAAAATTCTTTTGAAAACGCGATTATAAGGGCGGGAAAGATTGTTGCGAACATTGAGCATTAAAATTTTTTCACTAAACAAAATCGCCGGCTCCACGCTAGTCATCGGCGTCCCGATTAAATCCGGCACGAACGAAATATTTTTTACGTGCGGCTGAATCGTGGTGATTAGTGCTTGAAGTTTTTCTTTATCTAGACCTGGCGCGGCTATGATGACTGTTTGAACTTTTGACGCCCGAATAATTCTGCGCGCATCATCAAAGCCGCCTAGTATCGGAAAATTTTTTGGCAATTGTTCGGAAATCGGGTGGTCGTCAATAATTCCAACGACGGTGTAGCGATAACCTAAATCCTCTTGCCAAAATTTTATCAACTTTTCCGCCGTCAACCCCGCGCCTATTAAAACAATCGGTTCGTAAAAAATATTTCGTCGCTTTAAAACTTTCAGCACGCAGTAACGAATCATGCAGACATTCGCCAACACGAATAGCCCGAACAAAATTATAAACAGCCGCGAAGAATACTCGCTTATTTTGAAAAAGTAAATTAAAATTATTGAGGCAATCCAGCCGGCGAAGACCGATTGAAAAATATCGCGCATGGTATCAACTACGGGTTTCATTTGCCGATAGGAGCGCGATTGTCCAAGAAAAATTAAAAATAACAGCGGCACTGCACCATAAACATACGCTTCGCCATAAAGATAGGTAGCACGGTTCCACGTGTCTAGGGCGTCTCGCAAAATAAATGCCAGTTGCTCGCTCAATACAACGCCAACATAATCAAATAACAGAAATAAAATCGGCGGCGCAAATGTGCTTAGTGTCGTCGAATTTTTTTTTGCAGAAGACATTCTCTTTCCTCTATCCAAAATATTTTGAGCACATTCTAACACAAAGCAGGATAAAAACAAATTAGCCCGCCCTATCAGTTACGATTAAAAAATTATAAATTTTTTTACGTCATAGCCGCTTAAGCAATAAAATTTTTGCGCGGCATTGTCTTTTCATGCAAAGTTCAATTATAATTGGCGTTAAACAGGAGGGAGGCGAGACCTTGATAAAAAAATTAAGCGAACTTGCACTGCTCATACCCGACGCAAAAATTATCGGCGACGACGTGCAAATAAGCGGCATTGAGCACGACTCGCGCAAGGTCACGGCAAAAAATATTTTTGTGTGCATGGAAGGTGCACACGTTGACGGACATAATTTCATTTCACAGGCGGCGGACAAAGGCGCGGTTGCCGTTTTGACTGCGCGGAAAAATTTCATGCCGCCCGAAAATATTTCAGCAATCATTGTTCCCGATATGTTAAACGCGCTGGCGGTTATCGTCCCGTATTTTTATGATTATCCTGCGCGGGCAATGCGTGTTGTCGGCGTGACTGGTACCAACGGTAAAACTACCACGACTTATTTGCTCCGCGAAATTTTTAAAAGCGCGGGACTTAAAGTCGGACTTATCGGCACGATTCAAATTTTAATCGACGATGAAAAATTTCCCAATCCGAACACCACACCAAACGTTATAGATTTACAGCACATCTTCGCCGAAATGCGCGATAAAAAAATTCAAGTCGTCGTCATGGAAGTTTCAAGCCATGCTCTCGCCGAAAACAGAGTTGCGGGCGTGGAATTCGATACGGCGATTTTCACGAATCTCACGCAAGATCATTTAGATTTTCATGGCACAATGGAAAATTATCTGCGCGCCAAGGCAAAACTTTTCGACATGATTTCGCGCAGAGGAACTAAGCAAAATAAAACTGCTGTGATTAATATCGACGACGTGGCGGGCGAAAAAATCCTTAAGCATTGTCTTTGTAAAAAAATTTCTTATGGCGTAAAAAATCCCGCCGATTTGCAAGCTGTTGACGTTAATATTCGCGCAGACGGCATGAAACTGCACTGCTTAATGGATTTGTCGTTAAATATCACTGGCTTGTTTAATGTTTACAACGTGCTGGCGGCGATTGGCGCGGCTTTGGCTGAAAATATTCGACCGGATATCATCAAGCTTGCGCTGGAAAATTTTAAGAGTGTGCCCGGACGTTTCGAGCGGATTTTTGCTGACGTTCCCTTTACAGTTATCGTTGACTATGCACATACACCCGACGGCGTTAAAAATGTTTTGGAGACGGCGCGGCAGATTGCCACTGGAAAAATTATCACGGTGTTTGGTTGTGGCGGTGATCGTGACAATAAAAAACGACCGATTATGGGCAAGCTTGCCGCTGAACTTTCAGACGTTGTCATTGCCACGAGCGATAACCCGCGCACTGAAGACCCCGAAAAAATTCTTGATGACATAGAAGCCGGCATTGGCGATAAAATTCACGAACGCATTGTCGACAGACGCACAGCGATTTTCAGAGCGATTGAACTTGCCGCGGCTGGCGACGTGGTTTTGATTTTGGGTAAAGGTCACGAAAATTATCAAATCCTAAACACAGGAACAATTCACTTTGACGACAGAGAAGTTGCTAACGAAGCGATTACGGAGGTTAAATCCCATGGATAAATTAAGTTTAAAAGAGATCGCTCAGGTTACGGGTGCAGAGATAAATTCCGACGCTGAAATTTTTTTTGAGGGAGTTACGACTGATAGCCGGAAAATTACCAGCGGCGAACTTTTTGTCGGTTTGAAGGGCGAAAATTTTAACGGTGAATCTTTTGCAAAAGACGCGGTGAACAAAGGCGCGGCGGCTGTTCTCGTAAGCAAAACCGCTAAAAGAATTCCCAATGGTATCGTCCTTAAAGTCGACGACACTTTGATTGCTTATCGGCAAATCGCCGGCGCGTGGAGAAATCGTTTCAATATTCCGGTTGTAGCTGTCACCGGATCAAATGGCAAAACTACCACGAAAGATTTAACCGCCGCCGCACTCAGCGGATTGGGACAAGTGCAAAAAACTTCCGCAAATTTTAACAATGAAGTCGGCGTACCGATGACGTTGCTTGGCTTGAATGAAAAACATAATGCCGCCGTCGTTGAAATAGGTATGCGCGGGCTTGGTCAGATTGAAACGCTTGCACAAATAGTTAAGCCGACGATTGGCATTGTCACGAACGTCAGCGAAGCGCATATAGAGTTGCTCGGCTCAATAGAAAATATTGCGCGGGCAAAAGGTGAACTCGTCGAGGCGATTCAAAGCGGCGGCACAATTATTCTTAACGCGGACAATCGCCATACAGCGGAGATGAAAAATTTGGCGGGCGCGGGCGTAAATGTCGTGACTTACGGCTTGGAAAATTCTGCTGATATAAGGGCAAAAGATATTTTAATCGGTAGCGTGTCGACGGAATTTACTTTGAGTTATCGCGGCGAAGATTTTGATTTTGAAATTCCCATGCTCGGTCGCCATAACGTTTCAAATTCCCTGGCGGCGATTGCGGCGGGCTTAACGCTTGGTTTGAGTGTGGAAGAAATTCAGCGCGGCATTTCTCGATTGACTACAACGAAAATGCGCTTTGAAGTTATTCGCCGCGACGGTTTGACGATTGTTAACGACGCTTACAATGCAAGCCCCGCGTCAATGCGTGTGGCGATTAAAACCACTTCGGAAATTTACGACGGACGATTGATTGCAGTTTTAGGCGATATGCTCGAATTGGGCAACATCTCGGAGGCAATTCATCGCGAAATTGGCGCGGAAATTGTTGAAAATAAATTCGATACGCTGATAACTCTTGGTGAATTCGGAAAATTTATTGCGGCGGGTGCACGCGATGCTGGCTTGAAAAATGTTTACACTTTCGACACGCACGAAGCCGTTGCTAAAAAAATTTTGGAAATCGTCCGCGACGGCGACACAATTTTATTTAAAGCGTCACACGTCATGCACATGGAAAAAATTATTGAGCTTATCTAAGGGAGTTTAAAATGGAAAAACTTTTAATAGCGGGGGCGATAGCGGCGGGCGTGGTTATCATGCTCGGTCCGATATTCATTCCGCTTTTGCACCGATTAAAATTTGGACAGAGCATACGCGAGGAGGGTCCTAAAAGTCACCAGGTAAAGAGCGGCACCCCGACGATGGGCGGAATATTTTTAATCACGGGCATTGTTGCGGCAACACTTATTCAAGCCGATTGGAACGCGGAAATTTTTCTTGCACTGTTTATTTTACTCGGACATTTTATCCTAGGTTTTATCGACGATTATTTAAAAGTCGTTCGTAAACATAACCAGGGACTTTTGGCGCGCTATAAACTTCTTGGACAAATTATAATCGCCGTCGTTGTAACATTTGTTGCCAGCGAGCTTTTGCTTGACTTCAAACCGACGATTTGGCTGCCCGTGCTTGACGTGACGATTGACGCGGGAAAACTTTATCTGCTGTTCATGCTTTTTGTAATGGTTGGCGCATCGAATGCAGTTAACTTGACGGACGGGCTTGACGGATTGGCTTCGGGTTGCATGGCGATTGCGGCTAGTTGTTACGCGGTGATTTCTTTGTTGACGGGGCACGAAGATTTAGCGATATTCTGCGCGGCGATTGTCGGAGCTTGCATAGGCTTTTTACGATTCAATTTCCACCCCGCAAAAGTTTTCATGGGTGATACAGGTTCGCTTGCATTGGGCGGAGCATTCGCGGCAGTCGGCATATTAACGCGCACAGAAATTTTATTGGCGGTCGTTGGATTTGTATTCGTGTGTGAGGCGTTGTCGGTTATCCTGCAAGTTATCTCGTTCCAAACGACGGGCAAAAGAATTTTCCGCATGAGCCCGCTACATCATCATTTCGAGCTGGGCGGCTGGTCGGAGGTTAAAGTTGTATTTGTCTTTTGGACAGTCGGTTTAATTTTCGGCGTGATTGGCTTATCAATGTTATAAGGAGTCTTTGCAATGGACTTGGCAAATAAAAAAGTTTTGGTTATCGGCGCGGCGCGTAGTGGCATTGCGGCGGCAAAAATCGCAAAAAAATTCGGCGCAGTTGTTGTTCTCAGTGACGCTAAAGAAAATCTTGACGTGAAAATTGACGGCGTAGAAATTCGTCTCGGTAAACAGACCGAAGAACTTTTACGCGGTGTGGATTTGATAATCGTTTCGCCTGCCGTCCCGATAAAAATTCCCGTGCTAAAAGCGGCGGCGGCTAAAAATATTCCGATTATCAGCGAGATTGAACTTGCCTACAGTTTGGCGCAGTCCCCGATTTGCGCAGTGACGGGTACAAATGGTAAGACCACCACTGTAACTTTGCTCGGACTTTTGCTTAAGACGGCGTTTGATAAAGTTGGCGTCGGCGGAAATATCGGCTACCCACTCAGCGAAGTTGCTTTGGAAATCGGCGCGGGCGGTTGTATTGCGGCGGAAATCTCAAGTTACCAAATGGAAGCGACAAAAAAATTTAAGCCGCATATTTCGGCAATTCTAAACGTCACACCCGATCATTTGAAACGCCATGGAAATATGGAAGTTTATCAAGCGATGAAGGAGAAAATTTTTTCTCAACAGACCGCCGAAGATTTTTTGATTCTAAATTACGACGACGAACGTACTCGCGACATGATTGATCGCGCCGCGTGCCGTGTACTTTATTTCAGCAGACAATTTGAATTGGCGGAGGGCGCGTTCATAAAAAATAATTCGCTTGTCATAAAATACAACGGCGAAATTTTTAAAGTCTGCACGATTAATGAACTGGGCATAAAGGGCGGGCATAATGTAGAAAATGCTCTTGCCGCGTCATTGATTGCGTTTCTTGCCGGCGCGAAGGCTGATAAAATTTCCGACGTACTGAAAACTTTTCAAGGTGTCGAACACCGGATAGAATTTGTTCGCGAAATTGGCGGCGTGAAATTTTACAATGACTCTAAGGCGACAAACACCGATTCGGCGATTAAAGCTCTGGAAACTTTTGCGGGGCATATTGTGCTGATTGCGGGCGGCGATGATAAGGGTACCGACCTCACGGAATTTTTAAAGCTCGTCAATGAACGCGTTGATTATTTAATTTTGCTCGGCGATGCGGCGGCGCGATTCAAATCCTGCGCGATTGAAAATAATTTCCCTGCTGAAAAAATTTTGGAGGCGGGCTATTCAATGGAAAAAGCCGTTGAGCTTGCCAAAGAAATTTCGCGTGCGCCGCAAATAGTTTTACTTAGTCCTGCCTGTGCAAGCTTCGATATGTACAGCGACTTTGAAGAACGCGGGCGGGATTTTAAACAGATTGTGAGCGGACTTTGATATGGGCTATATTTATCGAACGGCTTCGACCACAAAATTTTCGCGGCGGTCGTCGCCAAAATCTTTTTTCACGAAAGCATTTCAACGCCGGGCTTAATCGGAATAACTTTAATAGTTATCGGCGTTGTATTGTGCAATTTTTTTGGAGCAACTAAATGAAAATAATCGTATCGGGCGGCGGCACGGGCGGTCATATTTATCCCGCGCTCACGCTCATAAATTCAATTAAATCGAAACGTGCTGACGCGGAATTTCTTTATGTCGGCACGGAAAAAGGCTTGGAGTCTGATATTGTCCCGAAGACCGGAATAAATTTCACCGCACTTGATTTAGAAGGCGGGTTTGAGCGGCGGTTCACGCTGGAAAATATTTCTCGCGCCGCCAATGCCATAATGAGCATTAAACGCGCCAAAGAAATTATAAAAAGTTTCAAGCCAACGGCGGTTGTCGGGACGGGTGGATATGTTTGCGGACCGATTCTCCTTGCCGCCAGCTTGATGAAAATTCCAACGCTGATTCAAGAACAAAACGCTGTTGCTGGTGTCACGAATAAAATTTTATCAAAGTTTGTTGATAAAATTGCGGTCGGCACTCAAGACGCACTGAAAAATTTCCCTGCCGACAAGACGATTTACACGGGCAATCCCATTCGCGCAGAAGTCCTCGCGGCTAAAAAAATCGATGGGCTTAAAGAATTTCATTTCACCGATGATAAGCCGATTGTTTTAATTTCGGGCGGCTCTCGCGGTGCACGTAGCATTAACGACGCGATGATTGGCGTTTTAAAATCGGCGGCGGAAAAAAAATCTGCGCAATTCTTGCACGTCACCGGCAAAGGCGAATTCGATTCCGTCATAAAAAAATTACACGACGCCGGCTTGAATTTGGATGCAACGGAAAATATAAAAGTCATGCCGTATCTTTACAATATGCCCACGGCTATGGCGATGGCGGATTTGGCAATCTTCCGCGCAGGCGCGACGGGTCTAGCTGAATTGACTGCACGCGGCGTACCAGCGATTTTAATTCCCTATCCCTACGCGGCGGAAAATCATCAAGAATTCAATGCACGGGCATTGGTGGACGCGGGCGCGGCGCGTATGATTTTGAACAAAGATTTGACGGCGGATATTTTATCGGCGACGCTGGATGAACTTTTATCTTCGCCCGAAAAATTAAAATCCATGTCCGCGGCAAGCTTATCGCTGGGTAAACCCCATGCCGCTGACGAAATCGCCGACTTGATTATTAAAATGATTTAGGAGGAAAAAATTTTGAAACTTGACGGCTTGAAAAAATTTCATTTCATAGGGATTGGCGGCGTGGGAATGAGTGCGCTTGCCAAAATTTTGATTGAACGCGGTTGCCAGATAAGTGGTTCGGATGCTAAAGACTCTCCGACGCTCGATATGCTTAAAAATCTCGGTGCAAGAATTTTCGTTGGACATAAGGCTAAAAATATTCTCGACGACAAGGGAAATCCCGTGGACGCTATAGTTTGCTCATCTGCTATTCCAGCTGACAATCCGGAAATTATCGCGGCGAGCAAGTTTAAAATTCCTAAGCTTCACCGCTCCGACATCAACGCCTATTTGCTAAACTCCAAGCAGGGAATTGCGGTTGCCGGTTCGCATGGCAAGACTACGACAACTTCAATGATTGGTTACGTTTTGCACAGCGCGGGCGTTGACCCGACAATTATAATCGGCGGCGAATCAACTGATTTAGGCACGGGCGCGATTTTGGGAAAGAGTGATTGGCTAGTAAGCGAGGCGGATGAAAGTGACGGCTCCTTTGTCACGCTAAAACCCGCCATTGCCGTTGTCACCAATATTGAAGACGATCACCTTGACCATTACGGCACCATTGAACGAATCCGCGCCGCCTTTAAAATTTTTATCGAAAACCTAGACAAACAAAAGGGTACCGCCGTTCTTTGCTTCGACAATGAAAATCTGCGCGAACTGGCTAAAGATATCGACAGAAAAATTATTTCCTATGCTATTGACCACGACGCAGATTTCACGGCGCGCAATATCCG
>CAJONF010000174.1 GCA_905236665.1 uncultured Selenomonadaceae bacterium
GAAAGCGCGATAAGTAGCGATGTCGCCGTAGCCGAATTTTTTCCAGTGCTTGATAAAAGTTTTGGAAATGGATTTAGAATCAATGCGGTTGGATAATTTTTTCGTTAATTCGCGGAAAGACTCGCTTTTATTCTCGACAGTCGGCTTGTAATTGTTTAACAACTCAAAATCGCTAAATATTTCGCCGCGCAGTATCGGAAGTAAAATTTCCACGTCGTGAATAAAAATTTCGCGGAGATTTTCGCCGATAACGCCGCCGCTTGATTCAATCGTCGTAGAAATTAAATTCGGTTCGTTAGCGAGCAGATAAATCAGATATGAGCGATAAAGATTGCCACTCAAGCCCAGTTGCTCAGCTTTTTCGGTGAGTTTAGCGGCAATTTCAAATTTATCAGCCTCGCCCGTGAAAATTTCTTGTTCAAGAAGATTGCGGCAGACGATTAATCCTTGTAAATTCATTTTAAAATCCTCTCTTTATCTAAAATTTCTCCGTCGACAGTTTGAGCCGTCAAATTTATTTCCGTCGCGTTAATATCAAGCACGATGAAACTTTCTGGCTCTTCGCGCAGATTTTTATAGGTCACGTCGTCGATTTTCGATTGCGGCTCAACATATTTTTGGTCTCCAGCCCGCCCGCACAAAATATAAATCGTGCCATGCGAAGATTTTTTACGTTCAAATATCTTTCCGCGATTGCGATACGTATGCAAATGTCCCGTAAAAACCAAATCCATTTCCAGCTCGTCGAATAAATCTAAAAATTTTTCCGCAATGTCATTGAATTTATCCTGCGCGTAGTCGTAAATATCTTTGTGCATTAAAACGATTTTCCACGGGCGATTTTGATTTGCGGCGTCTCGGCGGAGCCAATATTCTTGCGCGGCTTGCAATTTCGGCTTAAACTTATCCAGTTCGGCAAATTGGGTGTTCAAAATAAAAAAATGCGCCGCGCCGTAGTCAAAGGAGTAAAAATATCCGTCGAAGTGCTTAGAATTGTTATCGGGCAAGCTGAATTGATTAAGATAACCCGCCGGCACTGCATTAAACCAATCGACGCCGTAACATTCATGATTTCCCATGACAGGCGCGAAGATTTTATCCAAAAGTTTCTCCGCCGAATCAAAAAATGCCCGCCACTGATAATCCGCCTGCCCATTATCTACCAAATCGCCTATCACCGTAAAAATTTCAGCGTCGGGATAATTTTCAGCGGCTATTTCGGCAGTTTTGCGCCAAATTTCGTAGTGTTCGCATTGAGAATCGGCAAAAATCAGCATTTGAAATGCTCCGTCGCCCGAAGTCCGCAAATTTTGCCAATCGGTAGCATTTTCACCCGCAATTACTCTGAATTTGTATAGACTTTCGGATTTTAGACCTTCCAACGCGCTGAAATAAATATTTTCGCGATTTTCAACCTCTGCGAAGTGCGCAATTTCCTCTCCGACGAGTTTATATTCCAATAAAAATTTTTCCAGCGAATCAGCTTGCCACATTATCATTCGCGACGACCTCGAATCACTCGTGACAATTTGCCGTAGAAATTTTACGTTAAGCAGGCTAAAATCACCTTTTGGTGTATGAAATTCTTCAGCCGCCGCGATTTTCGGAAAAAAATTGCCTAAACCGAGCGCAATTAATATTTTTAGAAAAAATCTTCTGCTCATTGCAAACCTTTAACAATCTTATTAAAATATTTTTCCGGTAAACGGCAAATCTTCCCGTCGTGTGTGAAAACATTCGTAGATGTGCCCTCAACTAAAATTTTTTCCTCACCAAATTTGCGAATCACGTAATTAAATTTCATTTTTGCTTTGGTCAGAGCCTCCGCAGTTGTAAAAATCTCCAATTCGTCATCAAATTTCGCTGGTACATGAAATTTCGCGCCGATTTCGACGATTGGGAATAAAATTCCGTCGCTCATCATCTCGTTTAAATCAATTCCTAGTTCGCGCAAAAATTCCACACGCCCAGTTTCAAACCAGCGAATATAATTTGCGTGATGAACTACGCCCATCGTGTCCGTGTCATAAAATTTCACGCGGTACAAAGTTTTTATCGTCATCGCGTCCCCTCCTCGCCAAAACTATATCACATTGCCGAAATTTGTGCTATAATTTTTTTAAACGCTGGGAGGAATGAATTTGAACGGAATTTTGTATTTATGTGCCACGCCGATTGGAAATTTGGAAGATATGACGTTTCGAGCGATAAAAATTCTGCGCGAAGTCGATTTAATCGCTGCAGAAGACACCCGCCGCACGCTAAAATTATTAAATTACTTCGATATTCACACGCCGCTAACGCGTTTTGACGAAAATTGCAAAGAAAACGTCGGGAAAAAGATTTTAGAACGACTTTTGGCGGGTGAATCGGTTGCAATCGTGAGCGATGCGGGCTTACCGGCAATTTGTGATCCAGGCGCGGACTTAGTAAGGCTAGCAATCGACGCCGGAATAAAAATTTGCCCAATCCCAGGCGCAAATGCCGCATTAAGCGCGTTAATTTGTTCAGGCTTGGATACAAAACAATTTTTTTTCGTAGGATTTCCGCCGCGAACACAGAAAAATCGTCGCGAACTGTTGCAAAAACTTTCAAAAATCGACGCGACGATAATTTTTTATGAGGCACCACACAGGTTGAAAAAATTTTTAGCGGAATTAGCGGAAATTTTCGGCGAACGGCAAGTAGTCTTGGCTAGAGAATTGACAAAAGTTCACGAAGAGTTTTTGCGCGGGAAAATTTCGGCATTAGCAGAAAAAATTTCAGAACCGCTCGGAGAATTTGTAGTTTTGGTCGAAGGAAAAACTTTTTCAGAGCAAATTTCCCTTCCAAACGAAAATATTTCCGATGTCGTACAAAAATTTATGGATTCGGGACTTGATAAAAAATCTGCCATGCGCGAGGCGGCAAAAAAATTCAACGTGAGCCGCCGCGAAATTTATAGTGCAATAAAACATTAAAGCCATTGAATCTTGATAAAAAATTTGTTAATATAAACAATGACTCAAGATAAAGGAAAGACCCC